>JBJMQJ010000375.1:0-4172 GCA_045802765.1 Myxococcales bacterium | reverse complement strand
GCCCGGGAAGTCGGCGATCTGCACGTCGAGCCCCTCGTCGTTGAAGTACCCGAGCCGCTCGGCCAGCGTGAGCGGCAGGTAATAGAATAGGCTCTTCCCGCCGACCGCGACGGTCACCTTGGGCTGCTCGAGCTTCTCGGCGGCGGGCGCGGCGGCGGCGGCGAGCACCAGCGCTGCCGCGGGAACTAGCAGTCGATGCATGAGTGCCTCCAGGAATGCCGCCACCTTCGGGGCGAGAGCGGACGTCTGTCAACTCGCCCCGAAGGCGGAATCGCCGCGCGCTAGGGGGTCAGGACGCGGATGGCGAAGTTGGTTTGGTCGGCGAAGTAGATCTTCCCGCCAGCGGCAGTCGCGATGCCGTTGGGCACGCCCAGTAGCGCCGAGCTGCCTGGCCCGTCGCGGTATCCGAACGTGTTGCTGCCGGCGACGGTGGTCACCGCGAAGGTCGCGAGATCCATCCGGCGGATCGCCGGTTGGTCGCCCACGAAGAGGTTGTTGCCGTCGCTCGCGATGCGCCGCGTGCTGTTGAACAGGGCGGCGGTTCCCAGGCCATCCTTGAACAGGAAGTCCGCGTGCAGCGCTCCAGCGACCGTGGTGATCGAGTCCTCGAAAATGGAGACGCGGCGGATGAAGCCGTAGAAGCCGTCGGCAACGAGCCCGGAATCGCCCACGTAGAAAACGTCGTCGTTCCCGGCGAAGGGGAAGACGAGGGCATTGGGGAAGAGGAAATGCCCCGGGCTGAATTCGCTGATCGTGCCGTCGTCCACGCCCGAAACGTCGGGAACGCCCGCCACCAAGGTGATGCTCGGCGGCGACGTGCTCACATCGATCCTGCTGACCGTGAAGCGGCCGTTGTCGAGGACGTACACCCCGCTGGGACGGACCGCGATGTCGAGCAGCGAGCCGAACGGATTGCCGCAGAGCCAGTTGGGATTGGGAGGAGCGCGCCGCGTGCCGATCAGCGTGGTGACCGTGAACGGAGGAGCGGTCGAGATCGTGCGCAGCGCGCAGGCGTCGGCGACGTACAGGAGGCCGCCGGAGACGGCGATTGCGCGAAGCCTGGAGAACCGGGCGACGCTGCCGGGGCCATCTTCCGTCCCGATGCTGTTGGGGTCGCCGGCGAGCGTCGTCACCTGACCCGTCGAGAGCGTCAGTCGCCGGATGGTCATCCCGACGAACGGGAACACGTTCGGATCGGTGGCGAGGTTGCGGTCGACGATGTAGAGGTTGTCGCCGTCGAGCGCGATGCCGTTCGGGCCCTCGAACCGGGCCGCCGCTCCGAAGCCGTCCGCCGATCCTTGCGTGCCATTTCCGGCGAGGGTCGAAACCGTGTAGCCAGTCGGGTCGTCGAAGTCGACGTTCACGGTGGCGTTGCCGCTTCCGCGGAACCGCAGCGTGACGTTGGTCGACGCAGGGCCCGGCGTCACGGTCGCGGTCATCGGATCGGCCACCCAGGACGGGGGGGAAGAGCCGGTCAGGAGGACGAACGCGCACGGGTCGCTGTAGGCGGCGCCGGCGAAGACCACGTCGCCCGTGGGCACCCCGTGAATGGCAAAGAAAGTGCTCGCGCCGGGAGTGACCCCGAAGTCCGCAGACGAAGTCCGTTTCGCGTTGCTCGCCGTGATGCGGATACAGCTCACGCCCGTGGACGGGACGGTGAAGACGGCGGCGATCTCCACGTCCTTCTCTTCGATGCTGCCGCCGCCCTGCTGCTGGCCACTGCAAGCGGCGAGAGCGAGACAGACGGGCAGCGCCGCAAGTTGGATCGTTCTTCTCATGTGTACCCCTCCGAGTTCCGGCGCGGCGGGAACCGCACCGTGCCGCCGTGGCGCATAGGCCCGGCAGCGTCGAGCGCACGCTACCGCACGACTCTAGCTGCCGTCGACGGTTGCGCCGTCGGCGATGAGCGTTTTGATCTCCGCCGGCGTCAGCCCGGCTTCGCGCAGCACCTCGACGCTGTGCTCTCCTAGCCGCGGAGGAGGGCGGTCCACGGAGAGGCGTGACTTGCTCCAGCGGCTGGGGATCCCGGTGAGCCGCAGCCGCCCCTCCGTCGGGTGATCGATCTCCTGGAAGAATCCCACTGCCCGGAGGTGCGGGTCGTCGATGAGGTCGTCGAGTTGGTTGAGCCTGACGCAGGGCACGTCGTTCGCCTCGAGCAGGTCGAGCCATTCGCGCGTAGTGCGCGTCTTGAAAATCGCCGCCAGCGAGGCGTACGCCTCTTCGTAGTTGCGTACGCGCTCGGCGTAGGTGGCGAGATGTGGATTCGCCGCCACGTCGCCGGGCTGCCCGATCGCCCGGAAGAACGCCTCCCACTGCTTGTCGTTGTAGACGAGCGCGCAGAGATAGCCGTCCTTGGTCTCGAAGGGGCGGCGGTGCAAGAGCCGGCTGTACCCTGGCGGACCGCGCGGCGGATCGAAGCTGCGGCCGCCCATGTGGTCGTCGAGGACGAACTGCGCGAGCGTCTCGAACATGGGCAGCTCGACTTCCTGCGCCGCGCCGGTGCGCTCCCGGCAAAGGAGGGCGGCCAAGATTACGTGGACGGCATTCACGCCCACCACGCGGTCGGCCATGTTGGCGGGCACGTAGGCGGGCGGCGCTCCGGCGCGCGCGAGGAGCGCCGGAAGTCCACAAGCCCCCTGGATCAAATCGTCGTAAGCCGGCTTCCCCGCGTACGGACCTCCGCTCCCGAATCCGAGCAGGCTGGCGTAGACGATACGCGGGTTCGAGGCGCGCACCTCGTCGTAGGAGAGCCGCAGCCGCCGCATCGCCGCCGGACGGACGTTGTGCACGAACACGTCGGCCTTCTCGCACAGGCGCAGCAGCGCGCGCCTCCCGCCCTCCTTCTTCACGTCGAGCACGATGCCGCGCTTGTTGCGGTTCATCTGCAGGTGCAGGTGCCCCATCTTGGGGCCCTTCATCGGCGCGGCCCCGCGCATGATGTCGCCCTCGGGCGGCTCCACCTTGATCACGTCCGCGCCGTAGTCGGCGAGGATCTGGGTCGCGTAGGGGCCCATGATCACCGTGGTCAGGTCGACGATGCGGATCCCGTGCAACGGGCCGGTCGCGGCCATCAGTATCCCGCCGCGCAGCCGTCCGAGCGCGACTCCGAACCGCCCTGCAGCGCTCCGGTCGCTGGATCGATGAGGATCCCTTGGTACCCGCCGCCGTTGCGCTCGACCCACGCCGCCGCATGCCCGCGGCGCTCCAGCTCAGCGAAGACCTGCTCCGGAATGCCGACCTCGACGGCGAGCATTCCGCCGCCAGGCGCCTCCGGACGCCCGGTGGGCGTCGGCGACCCGAGGTGCTCGATACGAGGCGCCTCGCCCGCCGCCTGGACGTTCATCCCGAAGTCGAGGAGGTTCACCAGGACCTGCGCCTGTCCCTGCGGCTGCATGTCCGCGCCCATCACGCCGAAGACGAACCAAGGCTTGCCGCCGCGCGTGGCAAGCGCGGGGATGATGGTGTGGAACGGCCGCTTGCGCGGCTCGAGGCGGTTGGGATGCGACGGATCGAGCGAGAACTGCGACCCCCGGTTCTGCAGCGCGAATCCCAGCCTGCCGGGCACCATGCCCGATCCGAAGTGCTGGTAGATGCTCTGGATGAACGAGACGCAGTTCCGCTCGGCGTCGACGGTGGCGAGGTACGCCGTGTCGCCTCGCAGCCGTTCTCCCGGAGGCAACCCGCGGCTTGCGCGCCGCGGATCGATGAGCTTACGCCTCCCGGCCGCGTAGCTCTTCGAGATCAGCTCGTCGACCGGGACGGAGGCTTTCTCCGGGTCGGCGATGAAACGAGCGCGATCGGCCCAGGCGACCTTCTTTGCCTCGACGACGAGGTGCCAGTAATCCGCCGAGCGAGGCCCGAGGCTCCGCAGGTCGAAGCCTTCGAGCAGGTTGAGAATCTGCAGCGCGGTGATTCCCTGGCCGGGCGGCGGCAGCTCCCAGACTCGCACTCCTCGGTACTCCGAGCCGACGGGGTCGACCCACGTCGCCGACGTCTCGGCGAGGTCGTCGGGCGCCAGCAGCCCTCCTGAAGCCTGGGAGAAGGCGACGAGATCGCGCGCGATCCGCCCGCGGTAGAACGCGTCGCGGCCGCCGCGCGCCAGCTCGCGGTAGGTAGCCGCTAGAGATGGGTTGCGAAAGATCTCTCCGGGGCGCGGCGCGCGGCCGGCGGGC
>JBJMQJ010000374.1:0-11491 GCA_045802765.1 Myxococcales bacterium | reverse complement strand
TGGGTGGAATCGTACGTGGTTCGCATCGCGTGCGAACGGGCCGGTCTCATCTGGCTTCCCATCGCTGCCAGGCTGCGCGAATGGGAGCTGCAGAAGATCCTGGAACGCTCCAACCCCGCCGCCCTCATCGTGCCGGATCGCTTTCACGATCGGGACTACGTTGCGGAGGCGCAGGCGCTGATCGCGCAATTGCGCAACCCGCCGCGCGTCGTCGTCGCGGGCGGCGCGCCCGCTGCTCCGGGATCGCTGGAGGACGTCGCCCGGCTCGGGAACGGGGCTGCCGCTCGGTCGCTTCCCGAGATCGCGCCCGACGAGGCGCTGGTGATCCTTCCCACCTCGGGCAGCACGGGGATCCCCAAGTTCGCCCAATTCCGCGTGTCGACCTGGCTCCTGCGTGCGCGGACGCAGGCGGAGCTCCTGGATCTCGATGAGGACGAGCTCGTCGTCTCGCTGAGCCAGGGCATCGGTCCGAGCATCATCCCGCTGTTCGCGGCGCCCGTCGCCGGGGCGGCTGCATACCTCGTCGACGAGTTCGAGCCTGGCCTCGTGATCGAGACCCTGGCCCGCGTCCGTCCGACGATCGTGTGCGGCGTCCCGCCGCAGATCATGACGTTGCTGGACCATCCGAGCTGGTCGAACGCCGGCCTCGACCGGCTCAGGATCTGGTACACGACGGGCGCGGCGTTTCCGCCCGCCGCTGCCGCACGCGTCGAGCGCAGGACCCCGGCGATCGTGCTCACCGGCTACGGAGGGATGGACTTCGGAGGCTGGACGGTGCCCTCCCCGACGGACCCGGCGGAGGTCCGCCGCTACACGGTGGGCAGGCCGCGCGGGAACACGGAGCTTCGCCTGGTGGACGACGGGGGAAATGACGTTGCCGCGGGAGAGACCGGCGAGATCTGGGGACGTGGCCCATGTTGCGCCATGGGATATTTCCGCGACGACGTCGCTACCCGCGAGGCGTGGACCGCCGACGGCTGGTTCCGGACCGGAGACCTGGCCAGGTACGATCCTGCCGGCAACCTGATCATCGTCGGCCGGAAGAAGGATCGGATTCGCCGGGGCGGGATGAGCATCGAACCCGGCGAGATCGAGGCGCTCCTCAGCGGCCATCCCAAGATCGACAAGGCGGCCGTCGTGGGCTTTTCCGACCCGCTACTCGGCGAGCGCGCTTGCGCGTTCGTCGTTCCGAGGAACGGCGAGATCGTCACCTTGGACGAGGTGACCGGGTACCTTCGGGCGCAGCACGTCGCGACCTTCAAGATTCCCGAACGCCTGGAGGTGCTCGCGGAGCTGCCGTTGCGCGGCGACAAGATCGATCGCCCGGCGCTCCGCCGGACGGTCGAGAAGCAGGCGCGCGGCGCCGCCACGGCGGGCGCAGATGGATCATGAAGCGGATCGCAATCCTCGACGACTATCAGGACTTCGCCCGTTCCTTGCCGTATTGGGCGTCGCTCGACGGCCGAGCCGTCGTCGACGCCTATCGCGACACGCTGGCCGACGAGGACGCGCTGGTCCGCCGGCTGCAGCCATACGAGATCATCGTCCCCATCCGCGAGCGGACCCGTTTTCCCGCCCCCCTTCTGCGGAGGCTCCCGTCGCTCGAGCTCCTCGCCTTGACGGGCCGCAATTCAGGCCACGTCGACGTCGAGGCCGCGAGCGCGCGCGGGATCCTGGTGACCGAAACCGAAGGCTCCGGCGCCTCGGCGATCGAGCACACCCTCGCCCTGCTGCTCGCGCTGGTGCGGCGCATTCCGCAGGAGGATCGGGCGATGCGGCAGGGCCGATGGCAGACCGGCCTCGCCGTCGAGCTCTCGGGCAAGACGCTCGGCATCGTGGGGCTGGGCCGGATCGGGAGCCGCGTGGCGGCGTTCGGGAAATTCCTCGCCATGCGCGTCCTCGCCTGGGGACCGACTCTCGACGACGAACGCGCGGCGGCCGCCGGCGCCCGGCGTGTGCCGCTGGACGAGCTGTTCCGCGAGAGCGACGTCGTGAGCGTCCACTTGCGTCTCTCCGAGCGGACGCGCGGCATCATCGGTGCGGAGCAGATCTCGTCCATGAAGCGCGGCGCGTACTTCGTCAACACCGCAAGGGGCGCGTTGGTCGACGAACAGGCGCTGCTCGCCGCGCTGCAAGAAAGCCGCATCGCCGGGGCGGCCCTGGACGTGTACCAGGTCGAGCCGCTCCCAGCCGGGCATCCGTTTCGTTCGTGCGAGAACGTAGTCCTGTCGCCCCACATGGGTTTCGTCACCGCCGAGGCGTATCAATCGTTCTTCAGGCAGGCCGTCGAGGCAATCGACGAGTACCTGCAAGGAAAGGTGCCAGCGCGCGCGTTGAACCCGCAGGCGATCGTGCAGCGGCCGCCGGCGGGGAGATGAGGTCGGCTGAAGGACATGCAGAGCCTGGAACGCAGCATCGGGATCCTCAGGGCGCTCGCCGCGGCGGGCAGGACCGAGCTGCGCCTCTCGGACGTCGCGCGGGCCGTGCAGCTGAGCAAGGCCACGACTTCGCGCATCCTGGCGGCGCTCTGCCATCAGGGGCTGGTCGAGGAGTCGCCCGAGACGAAGAAATTCCACCTCGGTCCCGAGCTCACCTTCCTCGGTTGGTCGGCCGCCCAGAAGTTCCTGCTCGCGCGCATCGCTCGGCCCGTGCTGGAGAAGCTCGCCGAGGCGACCGGCGATACGGCGTTCCTCATCGTCCGAAGCGGCGCCGAAGCGGTCTGCGCAGATCGCGTGAGCGGCAGCTACCCCGTCAAGGTGTTCACCATGGAGATCGGGAGCCGGCGCCCGCTCGGCGTCGGCTCCGGCAGCCTCGCCCTTCTCGCCGCGCTGCCCGACGTCGAGGTCGATCAGATACTCAAGGCCAACGCGCTGGAGCTTGCCCGGTTCAAGGCCATGCGCCCAGCGCGCATCCGGCGCGAGGTCCAGCAGACGCGAGCGAGGGAGTACGCCTTCGCCGAAGGCCACGTGGTCAAGGAAGTGTCGGGAATCGGCGTCACCATCAGCGACCCGCGAGGGCAACCGCTGGCCGCGGTGAGCGTCGCGACGCTCTCGTCCCGCTTCGCGGACGGGCGGCTGACCGCGCTCGTACGGGTGACGCAGATCGCGGCCCGGGAAATCGAGCGCGCGTTGCGAGGGGCGAACGGAGGGTGAGCAGATGCCGCACGTCGTCGTCGAGTACTCCGCGAACCTGCGCGGGCGAATCGAGCCGGATGCTCTGGTCGAGTGCGTCCACCGAGCGGCGCTGCGGACCGGCGTCTTCCCCGTCGGCGGCACGCGGACTCGAGCCGCGGAGCGAGCCTCTTACCGCATCGCCGATGGACACCCGGACAACGCATTCGTCCACGTGGTCATGCGCATCGCGCAGGGCCGGGACCTGGCCACCCGCCGGCGGGTCGGCGAAGAAGTCTTCGCTGCGCTTGGCAAGTACCTCCAAGGAGTCTTCGAGCGCGCGCCCCTGGGGATCTCCCTCGAAATCCAGGAGATCGATCCCGAGGTGAGCTGGAAGAAGAACAACCTCCACGAATATGTCCAGCGCCGCGAGAGCGCACCCAGGGAGACGAAGGCGTGAAGCTCGTCTCCTTCGCGTACGGAGGGACGCCGAGCTGGGGCGCCGTGGTGGGCGCAGGCGTCGTCGATCTCCGCCGCAGGCTCGCTCCGGAGCTGACGGGATTGCGCGAGGCGCTCGAGCGCGGCGCCCTGCCCATTGCGGCGGAGGTGGCGGCGCGCAGCGCGCCCGACTACCCGTTGGAGGAGATCGTCTTCCTGCCGCCCGTCCCGGGGCCGGAGAAGATCGTCTGTGTCGGGATCAATTATCGCGATCGCAACGAAGAATACCGCGACGGGTCCGAGCCGCCCAAGCACCCTAGCATCTTCATGCGGGCTCCGGGCTCGCTCGTCGGACATCGCGCAGCCCTGCTCAGGCCGCCCGAGTCCGCGCAACTCGACTACGAGGGCGAGATCGCGGTGATCATCGGGAAGCGCGGACGCCGGATCCCGTCCTCGGAGACGCTCGCGCACGTCGCGGGCCTCACCTGCATGAACGAAGGCACCGTCCGCGATTGGCTACGCCACGCGAAATTCAACGTCACACCAGGCAAGAATTTCGACAAATCTGGCTCGATGGGCCCCTGGATGGTCACGGTCGACGAGCTCGAGGGATTCGACGACCTGCGGGTCACCACCCGCGTCAACGGCGAAACCCGGCAGGACGACACCACCGCCAACATGCTCTTTCCGATCGCCGATCTCATCGCTTACATCTCGACCTTCACGACCCTGAATCCCGGGGACGTGATCGCCACCGGCACACCGACCGGCGCCGGAGCGCGGTTCGATCCACCCCGCTTCCTCGCTCCGGGCGACGTCGTCGAGGTCGAGGTCGAAGGGATCGGCGTCCTCGTCAACGACGTCGCCGACGAGCGGATCGCCGCTTGATCGCGGGCGACGCTAAGGAACCTGCGGCGTCCGCCACCTTCGGAAGAGCCCGTGCTCGATGTGGAACTGGTCGAGGATCTTTCCGATGGTCTGATTGATGAGGTCATCCACGGTCGTCGGCTCGTGGTAGAAGGCCGGCACCGGCGGCAGGATCACCGCGCCCACTTCCGTCGCGCACACCATGTTGCGCAGATGGCCGAGATGCAGCGGCGTTTCCCTGGGGACGAGCACCAGCTTGCGGCGCTCCTTCAACGTCACGTCGGCCGCGCGGGCCAGCAGGTCCTGGCTGAAGGAATGGGCGATCGCCGCGAGGGTCTTCATCGAGCAGGGCGCGACGATCATCCCGTCGGTCGGAAAGGATCCGCTGCTGATCGAGGCGGCGAGGTCGTGGTTGTCGTAGGCGATGGTGGCGAGCGCCTGCACCTTCTCCGCCGTCCACCGACCTTTCGTTTCCAGTGGGATCGTGCGCCTCGCGCCATCGCTCACGACGAGGTGGCTCTCGACGCCCAACTCCTTCAGCACCTCGAGCGTGCGGATGCCGTAGATCGGGCCCGAAGAGCCAGCCAGGCCTACCACGATGCGCACGGTTGCCTCCTCGCCCGAGGCGCCGGTCAGTGACGGACGGCGTCGGCGGGCACGATCCCCAGGGTCTGCAGAATTTCGCGCTGGAGCTCCACGAGGCGCGGATCCTCCATTTCCCGGTGCCGCGGGAGCTCGACGTGGACGCTTTTCAGGATGGTGGCGGGGCGGCCGCTGAGGATCAAGACCTTGTCCGCCAGGTAGACCGCCTCGAGGGCATTGTGCGTGACGAACATCACCGGTTTTCTCGCCCGCTCCCAGATCCGGAGCAGCTCCGCGCGGAGAGCGCGCGCGGTCATCTCGTCGAGGTGGCTGAACGGCTCGTCCATGAGCAGAAGGTCAGGCTCGATGGCGAGCGCCCGGGCGATCGCGACCCGCTGCTGCATCCCGCCCGACAGCGCCAGCGGGAATTCATCCGCGAACTGGTCGAGACCCACCATCCCCAGATGGTGCAGCGCCTTCTCTCGCGCCTCGGCGGGCGAGACGCCTGCGGCGCGCAGCGAGAAGGCCACGTTGTCGCGCACCGTCCTCCAATTCAGCAGGCGGGGCTTCTGGAAGACGTAACCGATTCGCAGCCGCCTCGAGTCGAGGTGCGCGCCGTCGACGAGCACCTGGCCCGCGTCGGGCAGCGTGAGCCCGGCGACGATGTTGAGGATCGTCGACTTGCCGCATCCCGACGCTCCCACCACGCAACAGAACTCCTCGGCGCCGACGGTGAGAGTGACGTCGCGAAGCACCGGCAGCCTTCCGCCCGCCTGGCGGGGGAATTCCTTGTGAATTCCGCGCAAGGAAATTTGCATGGTCAGAAGGCCACCGCCCGTCGCCAGCCGGTGACCCGCGCCTCCACTGGTTTGAGCACACCGTATTCGAGCGCCAGCATGACCAGCGTGAAAGCGATGGTCCAGGCGAACACGTCGACCATCGAGAAGATCCCGAAGGAGTAATGGATCATGTAGCCGATGCCGTTGGAGAGCCCCAGGAGCTCCGCGATCACCGCTACCTTCCACGCCAGCGAGAGCCCGAAGCGCGTGGCCGCCAGGAGGTACGGAACGAGCTGCGGGATGACGACGTCGCGGATCATCATCGCGCGGTCGGCCCGGAACGCCTTGGCCATCTCGATGACCTCGTGATCCAGCGCCTTGGTGCCCTGCACGACGTTCACGGTGATGAGCGGCTGCAGGACGATGAAGATGGTGAAGATGGGGGCGAGCTCCGAGATGCCGAACCACATCAGGGCGATGACGGACCATGCGAGGCTGGGGACCGTCAGCCCCACCACGATCTCCGGCTCGAAGAAACGATCGGCGACGGCGTTTACCCCCATCAGGATCCCGAGCGCGATGCTGACGAAGAACGCGAGGACGAAACCGGCGCCGACCCGTAGCAAGGTGGCGCCCATGTGCACGGCGAACGTCCCGGAGACGAAGATCTCCGCCACTCTCTCGAAGACCGGGATGGGTCCGGGCAACAACGAGGGCGGAAAGAACGAGGCGATCGCGTGCCACCCCGCGAGCATGGCGACGACGGAGGCGAGGTAGACGAGCGGCGGCCACCGGCGCCACACGGCCTGCGCACCCTCAATTGAGGATGACGAAGATTTCATCTTTCGGCATCGCCTTGAGGAGGCCGAGCTCCACGTTTTTTTTCAGGAGCGAGCTCATGTTGTCGATGACGGCGCGATCCCATCGCGCCGTGTAGAGCCGCGGCATCCGCTCCGTGAGCCGCTTGAGCTGTTCGTCGGTCTCGATCAGCAGCGACTGGCGATGCTCTTTCAGGATGCTTTCCGGGCTCTCCTGGATCGCCGTCATCGCGTCGATCATCGTCCGGAAGAGCTTGCGCCCCGCCTCGCGATGGGCCTTGAGCCAGTCTTCGTGCGCGCCGATGGCGAGGGCGAGCATGAACTGCCCGGTCTGCTCCCGCCAGAAGCGGTCCAGACGCATCATCTCCTTGTGCCCTTCGCTGACCAGCCGTGTCACCAGTGGCTCGAAGATCACCAGCCCGTCCAGCTCTCCGCGGCTGAAGAGGGCCATGAGCACCGGCGGAGGGGAGAGGGTGAGCTTGAAGTCCTGGTCGAGGTCGAGTCCCTGCATCTTCGCGATCACCGCCAGGCTCGTGTACGTCATCGAGATGCGATCCAGCGTTCCGAGGCGCTTCCCCTTGAGGTCGGACAGGCGGGTGGCCGGCGATCCCTTCTGGAGCACGATCGAGTTGTGGTTGATCAAAGCGGGCGCGAACAGCCGGATCTTCTCGCCGATCAGGTTCACCCTGGCGGCGGAGACCACCGGGAAGATGCCAGCGTCGGCGCGCCGGAGGATGACCGCCTGCTCGGTCGCGGCGGGATCGAAGTACTTCATCTCGAGCACGAGCCCGTTGCGCTCGTCGAGCCGCTTCTCCTTGATCACCTGGCTGAGCAGCCCCACCGCCGACCCGGGCGACGGGCTCGCGAAGACCACCTTCTCCGTCGCAGCGGTCTCCGCGGCGGCCGCCCTGAAAGCCACGAGCGCGACGGCCGAGATCAGGGCACGAAGCACGCGCCTTCTCGTGCTGCTCCCGGCCGCGCGGCGCGTCCTATCGGGAGCGCGCAACCCTACTCCTCCTCACGGTACAGGCCGACCGCCGTGAGCAGGGGCACGTCCTGTAGAGAGAAGAGGATCGCCGGAGCCGTTCCGTCGTTCGCGTGCTCGTGCCGCGCAAGAGGCGGAATGGCGAAGAAGTCTCCCTCTCGCCACTGGTGGCGGATGCCGTCGATCACGGTGAAACCGGCGCCGCGGACGACGTGGTAGACGGCGCTGCTCGTCTGGCGGTGCGCCCGGGTGTGGATCCTGGGACGGATCATCTGGATGTAGCAGGCCATGGTCGGGAAGACGGACCGCCCGGTGGCCGGGTCGACGTACTCCAGGATGACGTCGTCGAAGGGGTCCGACTCGACCTCGGCGAGTTGTCCGAGCGCCGCGTACGCCGCCTGCCACCGGTAGTGGATGAGACGACCACGGCGCGCCGCCGAGGCCGCCGTGGCTGGCCGCAGTCCCGCCGCGCGAAAGCGGCGCTCGGACGCGCCGACCAGCTTCCCGATGTCCTGGCGCTCCTCGGGATGGCGCTCTTGGGTCAGCGCTTCGAGGTACCTTACGATGGGCGAATCGAGCCCGTCGAACCAGATCACCGGCTCGTTACCCTCGTTGCCATGATCGTGCAGCATCGGGGTGGGCGTGAGCACCAGGTCGCCCGCTTTCATCAAACATTTGTCTCCCTCGACGGTCGTGTAGGCGCCTTCGCCCCGCAGCATGAAGCGGAGCGCATTGGGCGAGTGACGGTGCGCCGGCGCGACCTCCCCGGGAAGGAGATACTGGACGGCCACCGAGAGCGTGTGCGTGCTCGTCCGCTCGGGCACTCCCGGATTGGCGAGACGCAGGATCCGCCTCTCGGTGCCTTCCCCGGGGGCGACGAACTCTGCGCTCCGCTGGAGAAGCGGCTCGATGTCGGCCCAACGCCACACGCATGGCTGCACGCGCGTCTTCTTCTGCTCGATGAGCGGACCGGGTCGGGACCACGGCGCGTCGAGGCCGGCAACGCGCACCAGCCCCAGGTACTCTTCGAGCTCCTCGGCGGAGCGTGTCGCCTGACGTGCCATGCTCTTCCAGCGCCATCCCCTTACACAGGCATCGAATCTTGCTGTCAATGGGCGCGGGTCGGTCACTGTAATTCCCTCGCCACGCTCCGCGTCCTTCACTCGCATCGCTGTTCCACGCAGTGGAACTCGGGCGTCATCGCCTCTCGAAGACCAGGAAGTACTGGCGGGGAAGGAATGCGAGCTCGTCCACGAGCTTGAATCCTGCTTCTGCCGCTTCGCCGATCACTTGCGAGCGCGGGACGAGCTGCTCGGGCGGGTGGGGCGCATGGTCGCCGCCGGGTGGATAGTCGATGATCGCCAACCGGCCGTGCTGCTTCAATCCGGGGACCATCCGGCGGTAGAAATCCATGCGGTTGGCGATGTGATGGGTCGTGTCACAAAAAAAGACGAGGTCGACGGCATCGCGGGGCAGCAACGGATCGCCTTCTTGGGAGACGATGCTGACGATGTTTCGGACCCCTTCCTTCTCGGCCTCTTGCTGCAGATACCCGAGCACGTCCGCTGCCACGTCGACGGCGTAGACCTTGCCGTCCGGCGCGACCGCTCTGGCGAGCCGGCGGGTGAAATAGCCCGTTCCGGCGCCGATGTCGGCGACGACGTCGCCGTTCTTGAGCGCGAGCGCCTGGACGACTTCATCTGGCTTCTGCCACGACTCTCTTTCGGAGCGTTCTGCCGACTCGATCCGATCCTGCAGCGGACGGTCCTGCGTCCGCGGCGGCATCCGCTGCTGCGTCTGCGGCGGGGAATGCGGGCACGCAGCCGAGAGGGCGAGAAAGATCGCGAACGCACGTCCTGGACGCTTCGTGAGCGGGCGCTTGCGGGGCATTTGCGGGGTCCTCCCGGAGGCGAGCTTAGCACCGCGATCGGCGCGAGACCGTCCGGCGTTCGACGCATGTTCCACCAAGTGGAACGCGGAACCGGCAGAAAACCAGCAAATTACCGTCAGCGACTTGGCCCCCCGTTGACATGGACGATCGTCGCTGTGTAACGGCGAAGCACGGCACGCGAGGTGCCGCAACGGCGCTGCAGCGCGGAGGGGCGCGAATGGCGCGATTCTTCGTCCCCGGCGACCATCCGCCGTGACCGCTGACGACCGGGGCGCCGGAGCGGCCGGGACGCGTCAGCTCTTCGTCGCTTCCAGTGTCTGCTCGCCGGCACGCCGGTCGGCCAGGGTCCGCCGCTGCAACCGGAAACGGCTCGCTGAGTGATACGCGCAAGGAAAGGACGAGCACATGAGGCACATGACGTCGTGGATCCGTGTTCCGTCGCTGGCAGTCTTCCTCGTGTCCTCCGCCGCATCGGCCATCGAGGTCCGGACGGGGACCGAGGACTTCACGCTCAACGTCGACGGGAACCTTCAATTCCGGAACGAGAACATCTTCGACGGCCCGGCGCCGACGGCGACTTCGGGACCCGCGCCGAGCGGACACGTCAATAGCGACTTCTACATGCGCCGCGCGAGCCTGTCGGCACGGGGCACCGCTTACAAGTACCTCTGGTACTACGTGAAGCTGGAGACCGGCAGGTTCGGGGCCCGCGGAAACTACAGCACCGCCAGCCTCCTTCAGGACGTGGTGGTCGGCTACGTGCCGGTCCCCGACGTCTACATCGAAGGCGGCTTCCTCAAGACGCCGCTCTCTCGCCCCGCGGTCGACTCGTCGTGGCGCGACAATTCCCTCGAGGGGGTATCGGACATCCTCATGTACCCGAACGCGCGATCTCAGCGGCAGACTGGCGTACAGCTCCGGGCGCTCCTGGTCGACCGGCGCATCTTGATCCGCGGCGGCGCCTACGAGGGGGCGCGCGCAGCGGCCACGTCGTCGACGAACGCCGCTCCGGCCACGCCGTCCGTCAACCCCAACGGCGTGCCGCTGTGGGCCGGCATGGCCCGCCTCAATCTGATCGGTGACGACTCGGGCTACACCTATCCCCAGATCTACGCGGATGGGTCGTCGCATATCTCGTTCGGTGTCGGCGGTCAGTTCCAGCCGCATTCGGGGTCCCCGCAAAACGCGACCACCGTCTACAACTACAGCGCGCTTGCCGCAGACGTGTTCGTCGACATGGCGCTGCCCGGCGACATGGAGGCGCTCTTCATCCTGGACGGGTACCGGTTCGATTGGGGCCCCGGCCAAGCGAAGACCGGAGACGGCCTTCATGGCGAGCTCGGCTATCGCTGGGGACCGATCCAGCCGCAGGCGAACTTCTACTGGTTCAACAGCGACACGAGAAAGAACAGCTTCCTCAAGCTCGCGGGCGGCCTCAATTACTACATCCGGGGACACCATGCGAAGATCCAGGCGGAATATGAGAGCCTGGTCGCCGGCGGGGTCTTGCCCAACACTCCCGGGTTGGCTGCGACTCCGCGGCAGCACCAGATCCTCGTGCAGGCGCAGATCGCGTTCTAGGCACGACGAGGAGGTCGCGAATGGCGACGTACCCGGACTTGGAAGGCACGCTGACCCGGCTTCTCGGCCTCGAACGCGCGCCCGTTGCGGTCACCTTCTGCGACAGCGAGCCGACGGGCGTCCGAAAGTTTGTCGGTCAAGTCCCTTCGGGTTGCAGCTTCTGGAAGCTCGCCGCCGGCGGGGCACCGTTCTACACGGTGCCCTCCGACCACTACAACTGCCCGATCGGCAGCTACACACACAACATCGCTTTGCCAAGGGAACGCGAAAACGAGCTGACCGACGTGCTCGGCCTCATGGCGCAGATCGGCTACGTCAAGATGGAGGAGGTGCCGCAGATTCCGCGCTGGTCGAAGGAGCCTGCAGCGATCGTGTACGCGCGGCTGGCCCAGGCACCCCTTCCGCCGGACGTCGTCATCGTCGCGGGCAACGCGCGTGCG
>JBJMQJ010000373.1:0-3583 GCA_045802765.1 Myxococcales bacterium | reverse complement strand
TACTTCCAGTTGCACGCGCTGAACACCGTGCTTCCCGACCTGGAGAAGCCGAATCGCCAGCGCCTGCAGCGCGAGATGCAAGGCCACCTGCTGGGCAGCGCCGAGCTGATGGGCACCTACCAGCGGGGCTAGCGGGCGTCCGAGCGCGACAAATTTGAACCGTCCAACCGGCGCGCTGCCCGCGCAGACACGAATTCCTAGGTTGACTCTGGAATCCTGCGGAGGCGCGGGTGGGAATCTTCAAGGTCCTGCGAAGCTGGCCCGTCGTGCGGCAGATCGCCGCCGGCGATGCCACCGCGCTCGATGGCACGGCGGTCTCGGAGCGGACCGCGGAGCTTCGGGCGCGGACCGCCGGCGCGGACCGCGTGGTGCAGTCCGTCTGTCCGTACTGCGCGGTCGGGTGCGGGCAGAAGGTGTACGTCAAGGACGGCCGGATCGCCGATATCGAGGGCGACGAGGCGTCGCCCATCTCACGCGGCCGTTTGTGCCCCAAGGGCGCCGCGACCTTCCAGCTGGGGACCGGCGATCATCGCGTGCACCACTGCCTCCACCGCCGCCCCGGCGGGAAGGAGTGGGAGCTCATCCCGCTGGAGAAGGCGATGGATCTCGTCGCCGAGCGCGTGCGCGAGACGCGCGACCGCACCTGGGAGCAGAAGGACGACAAGGGCAAGGACGTCCAGCGCACCCTCGGCATCGCGCACCTGGGCGGGGCGACGCTCGACGACGAGGAGAACTACCTGCTGAAGAAGCTCTACACGGCGCTCGGCGTGGTGCAGGTGGAGAACCAAGCCAGGATCTGACACAGCTCCACGGTCCCCGGTCTGGGGATCTCCTTCGGGCGGGGCGGGGCGACGACGTTCCAGCAGGATCTGCAGAACGCCGACGTGATCGTCATCCAGGGCTCCAACATGGCCGAGTGCCACCCGGTCGGCTTCCAGTGGGTGATGGAGGCGAAGGAGCGGGGCGCGACCGTCATCCACGTCGACCCGCGGTTCACGCGGACGAGCGCGATGGCCGACCTCCACGTGCCGATCCGAGCGGGCACCGACATCGCTTTTCTGGGCGGGATCATCCGGTACATCCTCGAGAACGACCGCTGCTTCAAGGAGTACGTGGTCCACTACACGAACGCGGCGCACGTCGTCCGCGAAGGGTTCCGGGACACCGACGATCTGGGGGGCCTCTTCAGCGGCTGGAGCGCGGTGAAGGGCGACTACGACACCGCGACGTGGCAGTACGAAGGCATCGACGGCGAAGTCCCCGCGGCGGGCCACAAAGAGGTCGTTCCCAGCGATTCGCAGGGCGAGGTCCGGGGCAAGCGCAAGACCGACATCGAGCGCGACGAGACCCTCCAGCACCCGCGCTGCGTCTACCAGATCCTGCGCCGGCATTACGCGCGCTACACGCCGGAGCTGGTCGCGGAGATCTGCGGCACGACGCCCGAGCTGATCGTTCGCGTGGCCGAGGAGCTGTGCCGCAACTCCGGCCGGGAGCGCACCGGCGCCTTCTGCTACGCGGTGGGATGGACGCAGCACTCCGTCGGCGTGCAGTACATCCGGGCGGCCTCGATCATCCAGCTCTTGCTCGGCAACGTCGGCCGGCCGGGCGGCGGCATCCTGGCGCTGCGCGGGCACGCCTCCATCCAGGGCTCGACCGACATTCCCACCCTGTTCAACCTGCTGCCCGGGTACATCCCGATGGCGCACGCGGTGCACGGGGATTTGGGCGCGTACATGAACACGAACACCGCGGGCGCGGGGTTCTGGGCGAACTTCCCCGCCTACTTCGTCTCGCTGATGCGCGCGTGGTTCGGCGACCACGCCACCCGCGAGAACGACTGGTGCTTCCAGTGGCTGCCCGCGGTCACCGGCGACCATTCGCACATGACGACGGTCGCCGACATGGCCGACGGCAAGGTCGAGGGCTACTTCGTCATGGGCGAGAACCCCGCCGCCGGCTCGATGAACGGAGCGCTCGAGCGCAAGGCGTTGCGGAAGCTCAAGTGGCTGGTGGTGCGCGACTTCCAGCTCACCGAGACGGCGGAGTTCTGGCGCACCGCGCCCGAGGTCGTGGCCGGAGAAATCGACTCGGAAGACATCGAGACCGAGGTGTTCTTCTTTCCCGCCTCCGCGCATACCGAGAAGGACGGCACCTTCACCAATACGCAGCGGCTCTTGCAGTGGCACCACAAGGCGGTCGAGCCGCTCGGCGACTGCCGCAGCGATCTCGACTTTGCCTACAAGCTGGGCAAGCGTCTGAAGCGGCTCTATGCGGCTTCCCGGGAAGCGAAGGACCGGCCCATCCAGGCGCTCACCTGGGACTACGCGACCATCGGACCGCACCACGAGCCGAGCGCCGAAGCGGTGCTGGGCGAGATCAACGGGTGGCGGGTCGCGGACCGCAAGCCCCTGTCCGCGTACACGGAGCTGAAGGACGACGGATCCACGGCGTGCGGCTGCTGGATCTACTGCGGCTGCTTCAAGGAAGGAGTGAACCAGACTGCGCGCCGGCGGCCGGGAGGCGAGCAGAGCTGGGTCGCGCCGGAGTGGGGCTGGGCGTGGCCCGACAACCGCCGCATCCTCTACAACCGCGCTTCGGCTGATCCCGAGGGACGGCCGTGGTCGCCCCGCAAGGCGTACGTCTGGTGGGACGAGATGAAGCGGCAATGGACGGGGCACGACACGCCCGATTTCGTCAAGGACCGGCCACCTTCGTACCGGCCGCGGAAAGGGCAGACCGGCGTCGACGCGCTGAGCGGGATCGATCCGTTCATCATGCAGGCCGACGGGAAGGGCTGGCTATTCGCGCCCGACGGCGTGCTCGACGGGCCGCTCCCCACCCACTACGAGCCGCACGAGTCGGTGATCGAGAACCTGCTCTACCCGCAGCAGTGCAATCCGAAGCGGCTGGAGTGGAACCGCAAGGACAATCCGTATCACCTGGCGTACGCGGATCCGCGCTTCCCCTATGTCGTGACCACCTATCGGCTGACCGAGCACCACACGGCGGGCGGCATGACGCGGTGGCTGTCCTGGCTGTCGGAGCTGATGCCGGAGATGTTCTGCGAGGTCTCGCCCGAGCTGGCGGCGGAGCGCGGGCTGCGGCACGGCGGCTGGGCGACGATCTCCTCCCTACGCGGCGAGATCGAGGCGCGCGTCCTGGTGACCCGCCGGATGCGGCCCTTCACGATGCGCGGACGCACCTTCCACCAGATCGGGCTGCCCTACCATTGGAGCTACATCGGGCGGGTGCGCGGCGGCGCGGCCAACGACCTGATCGCGTTCGTCGCCGATCCCAACGTGCACATCCAGGAATCGAAGGCGCTCACGGCCGGTATTGCGCCGGGGCGCCGGTCGCGCCGCCGGTACGCCGCCTTCCGCCCGCCGAAGCAGCCGCGCCGACAGGAAGGGCCACCGCGCGATCTGCCTGGCGTTGCGGGGGCGCACGGGCCGCAGCCGAGCCAGGAAGAGTGGAAGAAGGAATAGCGATGGGCGCGAAGGGCTTCTTCACCGACACGACGCTCTGCATCGGCTGCAAGGCCTGCGAGGTCGCCTGCAAGCAATGGAACCAGCTTCCGGACGAC
>JBJMQJ010000372.1:0-4595 GCA_045802765.1 Myxococcales bacterium | reverse complement strand
GACGTCTTGCGCGGCCTGGCTGCCTCGCTGCAGGCAGGCCTCGGTACGGTCTTCTGGGCCATCGCGGGCATCGCCATCGTGGCGGCGGTGATCAGCCTGTTCTTCCCCGACTTGCTCGTGGGCGCGCGCTCGGACCAGGCGGAGGTCGCTCAGCCCGCCGAGATGAGCACGCTGCCGCCGGAGGCGTGAGGGACTGTCCGGACCGTCGCGTCAGTATCCACGGCTTCGGTCAATCCCACGGTGTTGGGATCATTGCTGACCATCCCCTGGGCCGACGGCTAAAGAGAGTTGCTCGCGCGGATCTGCAAACGGTGCAACTCGTTCCGGAACGGGACGCACCGCGTCACCCTGAGCGACTCGCAGCGGAGCGACGGTTGCGCGCGCTCGTTCCATGAAGATCCGACCGTACATCTGCTCCGCGGCGTGCTGGTTGTGCGCACGGCAGAGCAGGCGGATTCGATCCAGCTGGTGTAGGCGCGTTCGCGCGAATCCGTCCCGATGATCGAATTCCAGCGCTCCGGTTTCGGCGCATCGCCGCCCATGCTTATCGGTGAACGTGCAGCGCGCACCGTCGCGTTCGAAGACCTCGCGCTTGACGGCGTCGGGGATGTGACGCGAGGAGGATGCGTCCACGCTCTCGACCGGAGCCTTTCGCGGCCTAGGGCCGATGGCGAAGCGCTCCTTCATGACCTCTGCGATCAGCACGTCCAACGCTTTCTCGAAGAGAGTCGCCACGTCTCGGTCAGGGATCCGGTGGCGGAGCAAATCCTGGGCCTGGCGGAACTTGTCATGGCACGCGCGACTCGTGGTGAACTGGAACTTGAACGTCTCGTCGGAAAGCGGCGCAATATCCGCGTGACGTTCATTGCGTCGCGGCGCCGGCGCGAGTGGCGCTGCGAACGCGGGAGCAGGCGACGACACAGGCGGCGCTACCGGTGTGGACGCACCGAACGAGAATGCGGGCGGCGCGTCGCGTCGGGGTTCAGCGCGCTCCGGAAGCTTGCGCACCATCGTCGGAACGGGGGGCTGCGGCGCGACACGGGCGACCAGCTCTTCGATCTGGCGCTTGGATTTCCCTGCCGCCTCCGCCAAGATCTTGTCTTGGTTGTCCCGCGGTCAAGTGGGGTGCGAGCAAACGCAATCCGGTCTGGTGCACCTGTCCCGAGCGGAGCGGCTCCAGCAGCACGGGCATGCGCCGTGCGGCGCGGGCAAGGTTGATCCGGCTGTACGCTTCGTCCTCGGAAAACCCGAGCTCACCGACGCAGAAGGCGAACATCGAGGGGAACGCCTCATCGCGGTAGAGCTTCCGCGCGTCGATCTCGCCGAGGAGGACGAGAAGCTCCGCCTCCAAGCCTCGCGATTTCTGCACGAGCTCGCGCGTGGCAAAGAGGAGGTCCGAAGCGCTTAAGGATTCGGCAACGGTTCTTGAGTTCATCATGCGCGCAGTCGTATCACGCGTTTTTCCGGGGCTCTCCGGACGCCGCACGTGCACGCTCGACGCAGGGTCGGGGGCGTGAGCTGGACCGGAGCGAAACGAGCGTTCTCTGCGCGCCTGCGGGGCCCTGAGCGACGCCATTTTGACCTGCTGTCCGGCTGAATCGAAAGACGACCGCAGACCTGTCAATCACAAACGAGCAGCATACGTAACTTGTCCGATTAGGACGGCGGGCAATCAGGGAACGGAGAACTCGTTCCGGAACGGGACGCGCTGCGTTAGATGTACATGGCGGCTTTGCTCGAACGATCGCGCCCGTTCGGAAGGCGGATCACCGCTCCCGTGACGACTCCATGATCAGCCGTGTGAGGAGGTAGAGGCGGGGCTCGATGGAGTCCAGCTCGACGTACTCGGCGGCGGGGGAGTGGTAGCCGAAACCCATCAGGCCGAGATTCTCCAGGACGACCGACTTGCCCGAGAGCGCGGCGAAAGCGGCGTCGGTTCCGGCGCCCTTGCTGGACTCGTCGATGCCGAGCTGCCTGCCCAGCTCGGCGTAGATCGCCTGCGCCCGTTTCGCGAGCGCGCGCGATCGATCGGTCGCTTCGAGGGGCGGCCGGCGGCGCTCGAACGCCGCCTCGACCTGGGTATCGGCGACGAGGTGGCCCTTCGCGAGGGCGGCGCGGAACGCCTGCTCGACGGCGTCGAAGTCGGCGACGCGGCGGACGCGGACGTCGGCGCTGGCAGTCGCCGTGTCGGGGATGACGTTGCGCGTGGTGCCCGCGGTAGCGATCGTCCAGTTGAACTTGATTCCGCGCGAGGCGTCGCCGAGGTCCCGCGTCTCGAGCAGCTGGTGCGCCAGCTCGAGCAGGGCGTTGCGCCCGTCCTCGGGATTCACCCCCGCATGGGCCGGCCGGCCGCGCACGGTGAGGGTCGCGGCGGCGATTCCGCTGGTGGCGAGGGCGATCTCGTCCCTCGGCGCCGGCGAAGGCTCGCAGGAGAACGCGACGTCGTGCTGCGACGCCAGACGGGTGATCAGGTTGCGAGCGCCGGGCGTGCTGAGCTCCTCGTCGCCGTTGATCAGCACGGTGAGCGTCCCGTACTCGCGGAAGCCGAGGTCCTTCAGCACGGCGAGCGTGTGGAGGACGACGGCCACGCCGCCCTTCTCGTCGGCGACGCCGGGTCCGTAAGCGCGGTTCCCCTCGACCCGGAACGGGCGCTTCGCGAGCGTGCCGCGCGGGTACACGGTGTCCATGTGCGCGAGCAGCATGATCTTGCGCGTCCCGGTCCCCTCGAAGCGCGCGATGACGGTCTTGCCGGTCCGCGGCGGCGTGTCGAAGAGCTTCACGGCGTCGGCGCCCGCCTCGACGACCTCGACCTTGCCGCCCAGGGCGGCGAGCCGGTCCTGGAGGACTCCGGCGATTCGATCCAGGCCCTCCCCATCGCGGCTTCCCGACTCGATTCCGACGAGCTGACCGAGCGTCTCGACGACGGCGGGCTTTTCCTTCCGCACCAGCGAGTACACCGCCGTGACGGGCGCGGCGGCGGCCGCCAGCGAGCAGGTCGCCGCGATGAACGACGCTGTCGCGGTCCCCATCGCCATCGGTCCTCCTCGACGCTTCAGGACGCCCTGCGCACTCCCAGGAACGCGTCCTCCGGCTCGGAGGCTGAATCATGCAGGCGGAAGCGCGCGACGCAAGCGCGCGGCCGGGGCACCGTATCGACGTCGACGCGCAGGATCGACCCCTTGCGCAGCCGGAGCTCGCCGTCCCGCAGACCCAGCTTGGCGAGCAGCCCGCGGAGCTGCCGGCGGTGGCCGATCAGGGCGATCCCGCTGCCCTCGCGGGCGTGTTCGGCCAGGGCGCGCAGCAGCGAGCCCGGAGGGACGCGCGGGGACAGCTCGCGCAGCTCGATCACGTCTTCGCGCTCGAGCGCGCGCGCAAGAAGCTTTGCCGTCTGCCGGGCGTGCGGCTTCGAGCTGGAGCAGATCAGGTCGAGTGGCTCCTCGAGCTTCGCGAAGGCGCGCGCCGCGCGGCGAAAGGCCCGACGCCCGCGCCGTGTCAGCGCGCGGCTGCCCTCCAGCTTGCCGTGGGCCGCGTGGCGGATGAGGTACAGCCGGATCAATCCCCTCCCCTGGCTCGCGCAACAAGGTGACAGCGGCGTTACGGATCGGCAAGTTTCGCGCTGCGCCGCGAGCCTTGCCGGGAGCCGGGCCAACCCGGGGACGGCGCCGAGGAGGGGCAAGCGCCGTCCCCGGCCCCCCTACGGAGCCCTGGGAAACGGCGCCGTGGCGAGCGGCGCGTCCAGGTGGAGAAGCGGAGCGGCGCGGACTCCGGCGTCCGACACCGCATACACGAACGTATTTCCGCCCTGGTCGGTGGCGAGGACGCTGCGCCGGACCCAGGGCCGGAACCACCACGTCCAATCGCCGCTGCCGTGCTGGATGTAGACGTCGCCGAGCGAGAGCGAGCCCAGAGGCGAGATGCCGGCGCCGGCGTCCACCGAGAACATGCGGACGTCGCTGACGAAGCCCGTCCACCACGGCGTCCCCGGGGCGGCCTGGATCCAGTCGCTGAACGGGATGGCGAGGATCCCCGGCTTGGCCGGATCCGGGCGGTACCAGTTGAAGGCGTGATGGTCCCACATCGCCTCGCTCGATGCCCAGGCCGTCCCCACCAGCGCCTGTGCCGTGCGGATCGGGTGCGCGGGGTCGGTCACGTCGAAGAGCGAGAGCTGGAGGGCGCGCTTGCTCCACTCGGGCCGCCCGGCGGAGTCGAGGGGCAGGTCCACCCCGATGGAGAGCAGGTGATTTCCGTCGATGGGCTCCAGATACGTCGAGAAACCGGGGGTGGTCAGCTCGGCGACCTTCCGCGGATGCGCGGGATCGGACAGGTCCAGCGTCACCAACGGGTCGACGCTGCGGAAGGTGACCGCATACCCGCGGTCGCCCACGAAGCGGGTGGCCATCAGCCGCTCGCCGGCGACGAGCGAGCCGATCTCGCCGATGAGCGCCAGCGTGTTCCCGCCACCTGCGTCAGGCTGCGGCGCCAGCACGCTCAGCCGGCTCCCCGGTTCGAAACCGACGATCCGCGTGCTCTTCGGATCCACTGAATATCGGCTGGTGCTGGTCGCGCCGCGCAGGTAGCCGCCGTGCTCGTCCATG
>JBJMQJ010000371.1:0-5523 GCA_045802765.1 Myxococcales bacterium | reverse complement strand
GGCGCTCATGGACATCCAACCGGCCGCGGCGGCCGCCAGCCGGTTCGATCGGTTGCTCGGAACCCATTTCTTCGACGGCATGTACGGACGCGGGGTGGACGTCTACGGCGCGTTTCCCTCGCTCCACGTCGCCTATCCGCTGATCGCGGTGTGGATGGTCTTCCGCATGCGGGAGCTGCGCTGGTTTCGGGCGCCGGCGGTCCTCTTCTTCCTTCTCATGTGCCTGAGCGCGGTCTACCTGCAGCACCACTACGTCATCGACGTGCTGCTCGGGATCGCTTACGCGGGAGCAACCGTCGCGCTGGTCGCGCCGTGGCGAATTCCCAGCTCGCGCAACGCCGCCCGAGCCTCGTCGGCCCAGCCGGCAGCGTCGGGATCGCCGCGCGCGGCTGCGTCGATCGCCAATCGGAGCGCCTTCGAATAGGCGCTGCGCGCCTCGGCCACGCGCTCGCCGTTCCGCAAGGCTTCGCCCAGGGCGAGCTGGTTGGGGGCGAACTCCGGGGCGATGCGAGCCGCCGCCTGCGCCTCGGGCAGCGCCGCCTCGGGATCGCCTGGACCGAGCGGCCAGGCCGGCGCGCGCAGGAGGACCGTCGCCAGCAGGCGGTGCGGGCCCCCGTGATCGAGCGACGGATCGGCGCGGGCGGCGCGCCGGAGCAGGTCGGTCATGCGCGGCAACGCGTCCTTGGCCGTCGCGCTGCGCTCCCGCGCCTGCAGACCCAGGGCGGCGGCCAGCCAGTAATCGCACGGCGCCGCCGCCGGCGCGTTCTCCTCGCAGAGCTGGCCGACTTCCACTGCTCCCTGCGCGAGCCGCAGCCGCTCGCCGCCGTCCTTCTCCCGCCCGAGCCGGAACGCCTTCGCCCGGATTGCGCCCGCGAACGACTCCGGGCGGCGCGGGTCGGCGCGCGCCGCCTGCAAATAGAGATCCTCGGCAGCGGCGGCTTGTCCCGGCTCGGCCCGCCGCGCCCAGGCGGCATCGGCTTCGGCGAGGAGCTGCGCGGCTCCGGTGCGCGGCGCGGCAGCGATCGATTCGATAGGCGGCGGCTTGTGGAGCGCGCTCGCGCAAGCCGTGCAGAGGAGGAGCGCCGCCCGCTTCACTGCGCGCGCCGCCACGCTTCCCGCGCCGCGGCGAGGGCCGACTGATCCACCGGCACGAAGCCCGCCATCCGCACTGCGTCCAGCGCCTCGCGCGCCGCCGGATCGTCCGCCAGCCGCTTGAACGCGGGCTCGAGCGCCTTCCAGCGGCCCTCGTCCACGCGCCTCCCGACGGTCGCCACCAGCGCCACGGGCATCGCAGGCGACGTCGCGATTGCGGCGAGCGAGGACGCGAACGGCAGCTTCCCGACCGCCGCCGCTTGCGCACCGTCCAGCAACACCCCCACCATTTCGCCGTCCGCCGCCCGCCGCAGCGCGGAGAGCACCGCGCTGCCGCCGCGGATGTCCACTTGCCTCGGCAGCGCCGGGGCCGCGGCGTGCACGAATCGCCTCGAGTAACCCGCGCTCGACTGCACGGTGAAGCCCTCGAGCGAGGCTGGGTGGTCCTTTCCGGTCATCAGCGTCCACCGCTCCAGCGCTTCTCCGCCGCGCGGCACGGCCGAGAGGCGCGCGACGAGCCGCAGCTCCTTCTCGTGATCGAGGAAGAACGGCAGCGGAGCGAGGAGCAGCGCCGCGTCCGGTTGCGCGAGGCGGCGCAGCCCGCCGGCCTCGCTCTCCTCGTAGACCGCGGACAGCGAACCGGCCGGCAGGTGGCCCGCCTCGGCCAGCGCCGCGGCGAAAGCGTCCATCGCAGGTCGCGCCTCCGCCGAGCTGCCGGGGAATCCCGGCGCGCAGACCACGAGCGTCGCCGCAGCGAGCGCGATCATTCACGCCTGTCTACGCGAAGGCGCGGTAGGGTTCCAGCGGTGAACGACCTCCCGGCCCGGATGCTGTCGCGCATCGTCTCCTGGCGGATCCCCATCCTGGTCGCGTACGCGCTGCTCGTTCCGTTGGCCGCGGTCCGCGCCGCGCGCATCCCGTCCGAGGGCGGGCTCGACCGTCTCATCGTGCCGAGCGATCCGGACTTCGCCGCGACCCGCGCCTTCCAGCGCATCTTTCCCGATTCGCCTTCGGTGCTGCTCTTCTTCGAGTCGGACGATCCCTGGGCGCCCCCAAGCCTGCTCCGCCTCGAAGCCGCCGAGCGCGAGCTGCGCGCGGTGCCTCGGGTGGGCGCATTCTCGGTGCTCGATGCGATCCGCCGCGCCCGCCCCGGGGCCGGCGCCGCGGAGCTGCGCGGGTTGGCGACCGGCACGGAGTTCTTCCGCAAGCAAGGCCTCGTCGGCGACCGCTTCCTCTCCGTGGTGGCGAATCTCGACGTGCACGGCCCGAAGGAGCGCGACGCCGCGCTCGCCGGGATCGACGCCGCCCTCGCGCGGTCGGGGGCGGGTCCGGTGCACCGGGTCGGAGCGCCCTACGTCGACTCGTGGCTCGAGCAGCAATCGGGCGCGGCATCGGCCCGGTACTTCCCCTTCTTCGGCGCGCTGGTGGTGGCTGTCGCGCTCCTGCTCTACCGATCGGTGCGCACGCTTCTCGCCTTCATGCTTTCGCTCGCATCGGCGGTCGCGCTGGGCGTGGCCGTGGGCGGCTTGCTCGGATTCAGCTTCACCATCGTCTCGGTGCTGGTGCCGCTCACGGTCCTCGTCACCACTCTCGCGAGCCTCGTCTATCTGCATTCTCGGTTCGTCGATCGCCCGGCGGACATCCCGGTCCGCGAGCACCAGCTCGCGGCGCTCCGCAACAAGCTCCTGCCGGTGACCGCATCCACCTTCGCGGCGGTGCTGGGGTTCGCGGCCCTCTCCATCTCCAAGGTGCGGCCGATCCGGGAGCTGGGGATCTGGACGGCGCTTGGGCTCGCCATCTCCTGGCTGGTGGCGTTCACCCTGCTCCCGGCGCTGCAACTCGTGCTGCGCACGCCCACCGGGACCGCCGCCGCCGCGCGGAGCGGGCTCTACCAGCGCATCGCCGGCGAGGTGCCTTTTTTCGCCTTCCGGCATCGCCGCGCGCTCGTCGCCGCGGTTCTCCTGCTCTGCGCCATGGGCGCCGCCGCGCTCTTCGGCATTCCTGGCTGGCTGCGTCCCATGTCCGTCGGGGTCGATACGCTGACGTACATGGACGCCTCGCTGCCGCTGCGCCAGGACCTGGTCTGGTTCCGCGAGCACGTCGCCGACCTGAACGTGGCGCACGTCTGGATCCAACTCCCGCGGCCCGCGGCAACCGATCCGGAGGTGTTGCGCGCGGTCGATCGGTTCCAGCGCGAGATCGAATCGATCCCCGCGGCGATCGCGGCGGTCGGGCCGACCACCTTCCTGCGCCTGCGCCGCTACTTCGCCGGACAGGGCGAGCGGCTCCCGGACGATCCGGCGCAGTTCGCGGCCGCGGCCGCCGACCTCGAGCAACTCTTGCTGTCGGAATCGGGCTTGCGCGGCTACGTCGACGTGAACGGGCTGCGCGACGTGCAGATCACCGTGCTGTTCCGGCAGGGCGACGCCGCCGGCTATGCGGCGCTTTCCGCGAGCATCGCGCGCGCGTGGGACACGATGGAGGCGGGGCCCGTTTCCGGAGCGCGGATGCGGGTGGTGGGCGAGTCGCTGCTCCACGCGAAGGTGGGCGCCAGCCTGATTCCCACGCTGGCGGAGAGCTTCGCGCTCACCGCCGCGCTCATCTTCGTCGTGTTCCTCGTCATCTTCCGCAGCCCTTCGGCGCGGCTTCTGGCGATGATCCCTTCCCTCTTCGCGATCCTCGCCACCTTCCTCGGGATCCGGCTGTTCGGCGGTTCGCTGAACCTGGCGACGATCCTCATCGCCACCACGGTCCTCGGAGCGACGGAAACCGATCAGATCCACTTCTTCCATCATCTGCACGAGCGCGACGGCGCGCCTCTGGCCGAGGCGCTGGGGCACGCTCTGCGCGTCTCCGGCCGCGCCATCGTCTTCGCGACGCTGATCAACGCGGCCGGATTCCTGGCGCTCTCGTTCTCGAGCTTTCCACCGCTGCGGCAGTTCGGCCTGGTGACCAGCGCCGCCTTCCTCCTCGCGCTGATCGCCGACTTCACCGCGCTCCCCGCCGGCCTGTGGCTGATCGACCGCCGCGGACGCGGCTAGGCGCGGACGCCGAGGCGGATGGGCCCTTCCTTCTGCCCGGCGACGGCGAGTTGCCCGCAGGCGGCGGAGATGTCGCGGCCGCGGTTCTTGCGGACCATGGCGGCGAAACCGCGGCCTTCGAGGACTCGCCGGAACGCCTGGACACGCTCGGCCCCCGGATCGCCGAATCCCAGGCCCGGGTTCTCGTTGTAGGGGATGAGGTTCACCTTCGCCGGAAGGCCGGCGAGCAGATCGGCCAGGCGGCGCGCGTCGTCGTCGGTATCGTTGACGCCCCCGAGC
Source organism: Myxococcales bacterium (assembly GCA_045802765.1). Classification (GTDB taxonomy): domain Bacteria; phylum Myxococcota; class Myxococcia; order Myxococcales; family 40CM-4-68-19; genus VBKO01. The sequence goes on along the minus strand of JBJMQJ010000371.1, from coordinate 1,111 downwards.
AGCACGTACTCGAAGGTGATGCGGCGGCCGTACTTCATGGGGAACTTGCGGCAGGCCTCGATCAGCGCCGCGATGTTCCACTTCTTGTCCACTGGCATGAGCCGCGCGCGCTGCTCGTCCGTGGTGGCGTTCAGCGAGACCGCCAGCTTGACGCGCGTCTCTTCGCCGAGTCGCTGGATGTTCGGCACCAGCCCCGAGGTGCTGACGGTGACGTGGCGATGGCTGAAGTTCGCGCCCTCGGCATGCAGCAGCAGGTCCAGGGACCGCTTCACGTTCACGTAGTTGTGCAGCGGCTCGCCCATCCCCATGTAGACGAGATTCGTGAGCGGCCGTTGAGCATCGACACCTGGTACACCCCGCAGGTCAGCGTTCACCCGGTACACCTGATCGGCGATTTCGCCCGCCGTCAGGTTGCGCACCAGCCCCATGGTGGCGGTCATGCAGAAGCCGCACCCCATCGCGCAGCCCACCTGGGTGGAGACGCACAGCGTCCGCCGCACCCGCTTGCGCCCGGCCTCCTCCTCCTCGTCGGCTTCCGGGTCGAACGCGTCCGGACCCGGCTCTTCGGGCATGTAGACCGCCTCGATGAACTTGCCGTCCTCGGTGCGCAGCCGGTACTTGCGCGTGCCGTCGGAGGACCGCTGCACCGCGTCCACCGCGAGCGTGGTGAGGCGCGCCTCGCGCGACAGCCGCTCGCGGAACGAGCGCGGCAGGTCGGTCATGTCCTCGATCGACGCCGCGCCCTTGTGGTGGATCCAGCGGAACAGCTGCCGGGCGCGGAAGGGCTTCTCCCCCATCCGCTCGACCAGGATGCCCAGCTCTTCCAGCGACGCGGAGCGCAGGTCCGGCGCGTTCGGCGCAACCATGGTCAGTGGACCTTCTCCCGCGGCGGCTTCTCCGCCGACGCTGCGGTCCCCAGCGCCGTCTTGTTCTCCGGCTTCCGCGCGATCTCCACCTTGAGCACGCGGCGGTCGTCGGCTTGCTTCACGGTGAAGGTGAGCCCACCCCACACGACCAGAGAGCCCGGAGGCGGAACGCGGCCGGCGGTAGCGGTGAGGAAGCCTCCCAGCGTCTCGTAGTCGCCGCCTTCGGGGAAGTCGACGCCGAGGTG
>JBJMQJ010000370.1:0-6100 GCA_045802765.1 Myxococcales bacterium | reverse complement strand
GAGCTCGTCGACGACACGCTCGCAGTGAGCTTCCACGGAAAGCTGATCGGCCGTTTCGACCGCCAGGGCACACCCCTGGCCCTGCAGCACAAGCGGAAGGTGGCGTAGCGAAGTCCCACCACGCGGACATCACTAACTGCTTATGGGGCGGACTTCACAAAGTGCTTCGGACAGGAGACCAATCGTCGGCTAACTTCGCGCACATCGGCTGACAAATTGTCGCCGCCGCGTTCTCGTGCCATGCACGTGCGCGATGAACCTCGTGTTCGTCCTGCTTCTGCTCGGCGCGCTCGTCGCGGCGGCCGTGCGCGGGGACGTCAAGGCGGTCGGCACGGGCGCGCTGGACGGCGCCGGCAACGCGGTGACTCTCGCCCTCGGGCTCATCGGCGTGATGTCGCTGTGGCTGGGGCTCCTCAAGATCGCGGAGAAGGCGGGCCTGGTCGACAAGCTCGCGCGCGCCGCGAGGCCCATCTTCCGCCCGCTCTTCCGCGACGTCCCGGACGGCCATCCCGCCATCTCCGCCATGCTCCTCAACATCGCGGCCAACATGCTCGGGCTGGGGAACGCGGCCACGCCCTTCGGCATCAAGGCGATGGAGGAGCTGGAGAAGCTCAATCCCAATCCGGGGACCGCCACCAACGCAGAAGCGCTGTTCGTCGCAATCAACACGGCGAGCCTGCAGCTCGTCCCGACCACCGTCATCGCGCTGCGCGCGGCCGCGCACTCGAGCGATCCCGCCGGCATCCTGCTGCCCACGCTCGCCTCCACGGCCTGCGCGCTCACCGTCGCGATCGCTTCGGCCAAGCTGCTCGAGCGGGTCGTCCGGTGAGCCTCCGGCACGTCCTCGAAACCGGGTCCAACTGGGCGCTGGCCGGCATCCTGGTCGGCATTCCGCTCTACGGCTGGCTCAAGGGCGTGAAGGTCTACGAGGCCTTCGTGGAAGGCGCCAAGGAGGGTTTCCAGGTCGCCGTGCGGATCATCCCGTATCTGGTCGCCATCCTCGCCACCGTCGGCGCGTTCCGGGCGGCGGGCGCGATGGATGCCCTGGCCCGCCTCCTCGCCCCGATCACCAGCCGCCTGGGACTTCCGCCGGAAGTGCTTCCGATGGCCATCGTGCGCCCGCTCTCGGGCGGGGGCGCGCTCGGGATCCTGGGCAGCATCTTTTCCGCGCCGGGCCTGGGGCCCGACTCGTACGCCGGGCGGCTCGCCTCCGTCTTGCAGGGATCGACCGAGACGACCTTCTACGTGCTGAGCGTGTACTGCGGATCGGTGGGGATCGTCCGGTACCGCCATGCGCTCGCCGCGGGCCTCCTCGCCGACGGCGCCGGGCTCGTCGCCAGCGTGATCATCGCCAGGCTGGTCTGGGGCTGACGCTCAGCGCCGGTACGTGCCGATGAGCGTGGCGCAGGAGAGCACGTGCCCGCTCATCGCCCGCAGGAGCGCCGAACGACCCGCGCCCGGGCGCAGGTCGAGGCCGCGGTCGACGGCGAACAACTGGAAGAAATAGCGATGCGCCAGGTCGCCCTTGGGTGGAGCGCATCCCACCCACCCGGTGGTGAACAGGGACGTCCTCCCCTCGCGGGCGCCTCCGGCGCGAGCCGCGTCGAGGCTCTTCGCGGAGGGTGGGATTGCGTACACCAGCCAGTGCAAGAACGGCAGCGGCGTGGGCGCATCCGGATCCTCGACGACGAGAGCGAGCGATCGCGCCCGTTGCGGGACGCCGCTGAAGCGTAGCGGCGGCTCGGCGCCGCCGCCGTCCGCGGTGTAGCGGATGGGAATCGGCTCTCCGTTGGCGAAGGCATCGCTGGTCAGCCGCAGGTCGCTCGACGGCGCCGCCGCGAGGCGCCGGAAGGCGAGCCGCTGCTCACCGGCGCGCTCTCGCGGCACGCCTCCCGTCAGGAGATAGGGAATTCCCCGGAGCAGCGAACGCATGACGTGCTGGGTTTCGTGGAGTTGCATGGCGCGAAGCTGGTGCGCACCCCCGTCGCGCGCCTGCCCACACGGCCGGACGCGCGCCGGAGGGGCGCCCGGCCGCCGACGGGTCCGCTGCCGCTGCGCCTTTCTCCGAGCGGAACAGGTGGCGGCGCGCTTCGATGGAAGGTCCGTTTGAACCGCGGCGGTGTCCTGTTAAGGTCCGCCGCCGATGATTCGCGCTGCCGCCCTGCTGCTCGCGCTCTCCCTCCTTTCCTGCAAGCGCAGCGAGGACCAGGCGGCCAAGCAGCGCATCTTCTCGCCCGAGGAGCCGCTCGGCGCGCTCGCCGAGGCGAAGGAGCCTCTCGACGCCGGCCGCCTTGGCGAAGACGCGCGGCTCGCCGAGCGCGTCATCCGGATGGGCCAGGCCGAAGCCGCCGCCCGCGTGGGCGCGCACAAGGCGCAGACCCGCGTGCAGTTTGCCTGGTTCCGCGGTCCCGGCGCCCCCGACGGCGGAAGCGACGTCGTTCTGGCGGAGGAGGCCACGCTGCTGCAGGCGGCGAACGGCGACTTCTCCGTGCGCCAGGAGAACGATCGCAACCAGGGATTCGAGCTGGTCTGGGCCAAGGGAGAAGTATTCGTCCGCGGGCTGTTTGGTCCCTTCCGCAAGCGCCGCACGGACCGCACCGAACCGGACCGCGTCCGCGAGCTCGCCATGGGAGCGCTGCCCACCTTCGAGCGCCTCGCGCACGGTCTCAAGCTGCAGAAGGCAGGCGAGGCCACCGTCGAGGGACGCAAGGTGATTCGCTACCAGGTCACCGGCAGCGCCGGCCGCCCGCCGCCGGCGGAGCGCAAGGACCTGCCCAAGTTAGAGTATCCGGTGCAGCCGGACGGCGGCCGCGGGCCCGATCCCGACACCTCGCGGCGCCTCGAGGTCTGGGAGAAGGAGGAGCCCACGCGCGTCGTGGGCACTCTGGTGGTGGACGCGCAGACCGCGGTGCCGCTCGCGGCCGATCTGCAAGGACACTTCCGCGTGCCGGGCGAAGGCGGCCCCGCCGCCGAGCTGGATCTGCACTCCGCGCTGACGGTCTCCGGCATCGGGAAGGACCCCGGCGTGCAGCCGCCGCAGTTCGAGCCCGAGCCGTCCGTGCCACATGCGGTGAAGGATCCGCTCCGCTTCCTCGGCAAGGCGCCAGCGGCTCCGGGCGCGCCGAGCGCCGAAGAGCCGGCGGCCGACGAGTCCGACGAAGAGTCCGAGCAGACCGCGGAGCAGCCGGCGCGCCAGCGCTGATCGGGTTGCGCACGCACAGCGCGGATCTGCGCTCGTGTCGGTGGACGAGGTTGCAGCTACGTCGCTGCGCTGCCTGCGGGTCGCACCCGCGCGAAGGTGTGGAACGCAGCGCACCGACGGCCTCGCACGAACGATCTCACCTCCGGACAGGCGCGCAAGATGTGGGCAGATCGCTCTTCGAGCGGGGGCATCCCGCCGCTCGAGATGCACGCGGCGGCGACCTGCCGAGGCAGTTCCGGGGTCCCGTGAAATGGCTCTCCGGGCGCCCCGGATCGGGGGCGCGCCCGGCGATGAAGAGGACCGCGGCGCGCACGAAATTGCGCCTGAGTTCTTGACCTTCCGTCGACGCCCGCGAGAAAGTTTGACCCGGTTCGGACCCCGTGCTGAGGTTGAACCACCGTTCAGGTGCACCCAGGCACGACGTGATGCGAAAAATTGGATCTCCCGGCTGTCCGGCGTAGGTTGGCACGGAATCAGCTGCCGGCCCCCCAGGCGAGGTGACGTGGGTATGAGCAACAAGTCCTCCCCGAGCACGATCACGAGCACCCAGGTCACGGAGATGCTCCGTATCGCCGCGCAGCGACTCAGCGCTCGCGAAGAGAAAGCGCTGCGCATGAGGGAGGGTGTAGGTCTGGATCCGACAGCGCCCCTGCCGCGGCGCGGTCAGACCCACCCCGACGCCCGCGCCGAGCTCCTCGCGCTGGAGATGGAGTTGATCCGCAAGCTCGACTCGCGCTCCGAGGCCGCTGCCGCGCCGGTGCGGACGAAAGAGAAGGACAAGATCATCCGTGCGCTGCGCCGGCTGAAGTAGCCGTGCGCGCGCTCTGCGCGGCCCTTCTCCTGGCCGCGCGGACCTTCGGGCCGCAAGCCCTGCCGGAGGTCGAGGACCACGAGGATCCGCTCGTCGATGCGGCGCCGCTGGTCCCCGGCCTCGTGGTCCGGCTCGCTTACGCGCGGCCGGACAATGTCACCGGACGCGCCCTCTACCCTCGCGACATGCGCTGCCTGCTCCGCAAGAGCGTGGCGGAGCGCCTGGCGGTCGTGGCGCGAACGCTGCGCGAGCAGGGCTTCCGGCTCGTCGCCTACGACTGCTGGCGGGGTCCGCGCGCGCAGAGGGCGCTGTGGAAGATCCACCCGCACCCCGGGTCGGTGGCGGATCCGAGCCGCGGCAGCTTGCACGAGCGGGGCGTGGCGGTGGACGTCGCGCTCGCGGATCTCGCGGGAGAAGCGGTGCAGATGCCGACAGGCTTCGACGATTTCAGCCCGGCCGCGGCGGCGGACGCGCCCCTCCCCGAAGGACCGGCGAAGGCGCACCGCGAGGCGCTCCGCGCGGCGATGCACGCAGCGGGCTTTCGCGTGAACCCCGCCGAGTGGTGGCACTTCAGCCGGCTGTGGGGCTGGCGGTGGCCCGTCGCCAGCCCGGCGGCGCGCTGAAGGCAAAGGCCTCAGGCGCAGGCGCGAGACAGCTCCGCCGTGAGCGCCTGCAGCGAAGGCACGCCGCCCACCTCCGTCCACAGCTCCGCCGCAGTCGGACGGCCGCCGCGCGACCACAACCCGCGCAGTGCCGGCAAGGCGCGGGGGTTGCGCCACCAATCGTCATCGAAGCGCTCGCGCAAGAAGTCTCGCAGGTGCGCGGCGAGCGCGCGGCCGCGTAGGCTCGCCCAGGCGAGAAGCCACGGGTCGAGGTCGCGCGCCGCGAGCGCAGCGGGAAGGTCGGCAAGCGCCGCCCGCGCGTGCAGGTCGCGATAGGCTTGCTCCGCCCCGGCGCCGAGCCCTTCGCGCAGCGCCTGGAGCGAACCGAGCGCCCGCGCCGCATCGAGCCGGGCATCGAGCAGCGCCGCGACCGCCAGCGCGCGCTCGTCGTCGCGGGGTAGATCGGCCTGCGCGCAGCGGCGCAGCCAGGCCGCGTCGAGGAGCAGCCCGGCGAGCAGCGCACCGCAGGCGGGCTCCAGCGCGGCGTCGCCAAGCCACAGGTCCTCGGGAGGAGCATCGGGCGGCGGAGCGGCGCGGAGCTGCGCGCGGCCGACGCAGGTCAGCAGGAGCGCGAGCGCGCGCGGCCCCTCTGCCGGGCGGAGCACGATGCGGATCTCGTGCGGCGGGTCGACCGCCACGGCGCGCGATCCACCCGGCTGCAGCGGATGCTCCTCCTCCTCGAGCGAGATGCTGCCTGCGGCGCCGAGGTCCAGCCGCAGCATTTCCGCCCACCGCCGTACGCTCCGCAGAAGCTCGCCGCGAGGGAAAGCGCCCGCGAAGCGCGGCGCATGCAGGAATCGAAGCAGGTCGTGCCTCTCCGCGCCGCCCGGCGCGGCGCGCGCTCCGGTGTGGCGCTCGATGAGCCAGCCTCCCAGATCGCGCGCGAGCGCGTCGGTATCGCGCAGGAAACGGTCGCAGGCGGCGGTGACCGCGTCCGTTTCGGGCGCTGGGCGCGCCTCGGGGCGGACGAGAGGCGAGGTCGCGCGCTCAGCCTGCGGAGGCGGATCCGCGGCGTGGGAATCCTCCGCAGGCGAGGTCGGCGCCCAGCCGCGCTCGTGCAAGGCGATCGCCGCGTCGGCGGGCTCACCGGCTCCCATCTCCGAGAGCGCTGCCTGCGCCGCCTCCCACAGGGCGGTGCGCACTCCGGCAGCCGCGGCGCGCTCCGCCGCGGCGAGCGCGCTCTCCATGTCGGCGCGCTCCTCGCGCCCGCCGACGAACGGGAGGTCCCGCTCGACCGCGATGGGCGGCAGCGCTCCGTGGAGACCCGGGTCGCCCGAGAGGCGCACCGACGGCCGGCGCCAGATCTCCAGCGCCTCTTGCGCGGCGCGCGGCTCCAGGTCGAGCGCCCGCGCGCGGACGAGGAAGTCGCGCAGCGAGGCGAGACGGGCGGCGCGCCCCGGGCTGTTCGCCGAGGGCAGCGTCTCG
>JBJMQJ010000369.1:0-3587 GCA_045802765.1 Myxococcales bacterium | reverse complement strand
CATGGGCAAGCAGGCGGTGGACGTGGACGACAACGTCGCGGGCCAGCTGCTCGCCGAGTACCTCGGCTGGGGCCAGGCGACGTTCGCCTCCAAGAAGGAATCGCTCGAGTCCGCGGAAGAGAAGGCGAAGAAGCCCGGTATCAAGCTCGGAGCCGACAAGAAGACCGCGCAGGTAGCGCGCGAGGTCGACGGCGGGCTGGAGGTGCTCGAGGTGCAGCTCCCGGCGATCGTGACGGTGGACTTGCGCCTCAACGTGCCGCGCTACGCTTCGCTTCCCAACATCATGAAGGCGAAGAAGAAGCCCATCGCGGAGATGACCCCGCAGCAGCTCGGCGTCGACGTGGCCCCCAAGGTGAAGGTCGTCAAGGTGGAACCGCCGCCGCAGCGCGCGGCAGGTGTGAAGGTCCCCGACGTCCAGACGCTCGTGCAGAAGCTGCATTCGGAAGCGAAGGTGATCTGACCATGGCGACGATCCTGGTGGTGGCTGAGCAGGCGAACGGACATCTCAAGAAGGCGACGCTCTCCGCTCTCACCGCGGCACAGCAGGTGGCGCAGAAGACCGGCGGCGATCTCGCCGGCGTCGTGATCGGCGCGGGCGCCGGACAGGCGGCGCGGGAGCTGGCCGCGTACGGCCTCCCGGTGCACGTCGTGGAGGGGGCCGCATTCGAGCACGCGCTGGCGGAGACGCACTCCGCGGCGGTCGCGGAGGTGGCGAAGAAGGCAGGCGCCGCCGAGGTGGTCATCGCAGCGACGGCATACGGCAAGGACATCGCCCCGCGGATCGCGGCGAAGCTCGGCGCCGGGCTCGCGTCCGACGTGTTGGCCATCGCCGGCGCCGCTCAGTTCAAGCGGGCGATGTGGGCGGGGAACGCCATCGCCACCGTCGAGGTCACGACCCCGGTGAAGGTAGTCACCGTTCGCGCGACGGAGTTCGGCGCCCCGCAGAAGGGTCAATCCGCCGGTGCCGTGACGCCGGCGCAGGTCTCCGCTGCGCAGCCGAAGACGAAGTTCGTCGAGTTCAACGAGGTGAAGAGCGCGCGGCCGGAGCTGACCGAGGCGCGGGTGGTGGTGTCGGGAGGCCGCGGAACCAAGGGCGACTTCAAGCCCATCGAGCAGCTTGCCGACGTGCTCAACGCGGCGGTCGGCGCCTCGCGCGCGGTGGTCGACGCCGGCTGGCAGCCGAACGACCTTCAAGTAGGCCAGACGGGCAAGGTGGTCGCGCCGCAGCTCTACGTGGCCGCGGGCATCTCGGGCGCCATCCAGCACCTCGCCGGAATGAAGGGCTCCAAGACCATCGTGGCCATCAACAAGGACGCGGAGGCGCCCATCTTCCAGGTCGCCGATTACGGGCTGGTGGCCGACCTCTTCAAGGCGCTCCCCGAGATGGCGGAGGCGGTGAAGAAGCTGGAATGAGGATCGGCTGGCGGCCGCGGAGGATGTCGCAGCGAGCGAAACCGCGAGCCTGCTCGCGCAACGCGGAGTCCATCGCCTGCCGGTGCCGGTTCCGTTCGCCGAGGCGGGCGGGCCGGATGGGCAATCTGAAGGTGCTCGAAGAGCGGGGCTGCGTCCGTCGCGAGGAGCGGTCCGGACGCATCGTCTTCCGGCGGACGCTGGAGTAGGGTGCGCGCGTGGACGAGGTGCTCCACCTGCGCCCGCTGCGCCACCCGGCGGTGGAGTGGCGCGAGACCGCTGGCGAGGCCACGCTCGTCCTCCCCGGGGAGACGTTCGCCTCGCAGGAGCTGAACGAGGTCGCGAGCCGGATCTGGGAGCTGTGCGACGGCCGCCGCACGGTGCGGGAGATCGCCGCCGTCGTCGTCGAGGAATTCGAGGTCGACCTCGCGACCGCCGAGCACGACGCGGCCGAGTTCGTCCGCGAGATGCTCCAGGGCGGGCTCCTCCTGCCCGGAGGCGGCGCCGCGGCATGACGCGCTGGCTCTGGCGCGGATCGCTGCTGCTCCTGCCGCTGGCCGTCGCCGCGCATTTCGTCTGGCCGGACAGGCCGACCGCGGTGTTCGTCCTCTCGGCGTTGTCGCTCATGCCGCTCGCAAAGAGCATCGGCGACGCGACCGAGGAGCTGGCCGAGCGGGTGGGACCGACGCTCGGCAGCCTCCTCAACGTCACCTTCGGGAACGCGGCGGAGCTGATCCTCGGCATCTCGGCGCTGGCCCGTGGCCACGTCGACCTCGTCAAGGGCAGCCTCACCGGAAGCATCGTGGCGAACCTGCTCCTGGTCGGCGGAGCGGCCATCGTGGTCGGCGGGGTCCGCTTTCCCACGCTCCGGTTCAACCGCACCTCCGCCGGGGCCCACGTCTCGACGCTGTTCCTCGCGGTGGTCGCGCTGGCAGTCCCCACGATGCTGGCGACGGCGGGACAGGTCCCGCGGCGCGCGCACCTCCTCTCCGAGGAGATCTCGGCCGTCCTCATCGCCATGTACGCGCTTTCGCTGCTCTTCCAGCTCCGCACGCACGCCGGGCTGCTCGACGCGCCCGAGAACGCCCGCACGCCGCTCCTCGCGACGCCGGCCGAAGCCGCCGCGGCGCGACGGCCGCGGGCCGAGGCGAAGCACCGGCCGCCGTGGATGTCCGTCGTGGCGCTCACGCTTTCCGCGGGCGCGACCGCCATCGCCAGCGAGCTCCTGGTCGGCGCGCTGGAAGGCACGCTGCAGTCGGTGCACCTCCCCGAGGCCTTCGTCGGCGTGGTGATCGTTGCCGTCGTCGGAAACGCGGCCGAGCACTCCACCGCCGTGCTCTTCGGACATCGCGGCGACATGGACGTGGCGCTGGGGATCGCCTGGGAGTCTTCCAAGCAGATCGCGCTCTTCGTCGCGCCGGTGCTGGTGTTCACCGGGATGGCGATGGGCGCTCCGATGGATCTCGCCTTCCGCCCGCTGGAGACGGTCGCCGTCGGCGTGGCGGTCCTCGCGACCGCGCTCATCGCCCTCGACGGAGAAACGCACTGGCTGGAAGGCGCGTTCCTCCTCGCCGTGTACGCGGTGCTCGGCCTGGGCTTCTGGTTCGTGGGATAGCGGTGGCCGACCTCGCGCTCGCCGCCATCATGGCCATCTGGGGGAGCACCTTTGCCATGGTGCGTGTCCTGGTGGGCGGTGGCGAGGCGCCCGTCTCGCCGATGCTCCTCGTCGCGGTGCGCATGGCGCTCGCGTCGGCGCTTCTCTTCGCCTGGCTTCTGGCGAGAGGCGAGCTGCGCTTCAGCCGCGAGCTGTGGCGGGACGGCCTCTTGTGCGCGGCGCTCCTCGGGGGCGGCTTCCTGCTCCAGATCGAGGGGCAACACCGCACCACGGCGTCGCGGAGCGGCTTTCTCACCGGGCTCCTCGTGGTCTTCGTCCCGTTGCTCGAGCTGTTCCTGTTCCGCAGGCGGCCCTCCGCGCCCGCGGCGGCGGGCATCGCCCTCGCGTTCACCGGGATGGCGCTCCTGTCCAGCGGCGGCGCCGCGGGCCAGGCACAGCTGCTCGGCGACCTCTTGACCGTGGGGTGCGCCGTCGTGTTCGCCGGCCACATCATCGCGCTCGGCCGCGTGGCGGGGCGTCACCCGGTGCTGCCGCTGCTCCTCGTGCAGCTGGTGGGCACGTT
>JBJMQJ010000368.1:0-5253 GCA_045802765.1 Myxococcales bacterium | reverse complement strand
CGATGAACGCGCTCAGCATCAGCTCGAAGGAATGCGTCGACGAGCCGAGCACGAGCGACAGCATCCGGATCCAGGCCACCTCGTAGATGAACGACGACGCGCCGGTGACGAGCGCTACGCCGAGGAACGCGAGGAGGACCGCGTCGGGCCTGGGGCGACCCTCCTGCGCCAGCGGGACCGGTGGCGCGTGGCGGCGCGCGAGCGGCAGCACCGCACCCGCCACGGCGAGATTGATGAGGCCCGCGATGCGGATCGTCCCCGGCAGCCCCACCGCGGCGACGAGCACGAACCCACTGACCAGCACCCCGGCCGCCGCGCCCAGGCTGTTCGTGAAGTAGAGCATGGCCAGCGAGCGGCCCGGCCGGTCAGGGAAGGCGCGCAGCACACCTGCGGTCATCAGCGGGAAGGTCATTCCGAGCAGCACGCACTGCGGCAGGATGAGCGCGGTCGAGAGGCCCCACTTGAATGCGGTAATGGCCCACGGGGATCCCGCCAGCCGCGGGAGCACGGCATCGAACGCGAGACCCGTCGCGGCCGTGAACGCCTCGTGGAAGACGAGGGCGAGGACGCCGATGGCGGCCTCGGTGAGCGCGTAGGCGGCGAGCAGGTTGCGCCACCCGGTCGACCACCGGCTGGAGAGCCACGACCCGATCGCGAGCCCGCCCATGAAGAGCGCCAGGACCAGCGTCTGCGCGTACGCCGCATGGCCGAGGAACAGCTTCAGATAGTGCGTCCAGATCGATTCGTAGATGAGCCCCGCGAACCCGGACGCGGTGAACAGGGCGAAGAGCGCACCGCGTGCCCGTGGGTGGGCCGGCTGCGGAGGGGGCACGGCCGCACGCGGGCGCTCGGCGGGGGCGCGCGACGCTCGACCGACGGGCGCGGTGGCACCCGCCGCCCTGCGACCAGACCGCCGGTTCATGCGACGAAGGTAGCAGAGGAACCGCGGGACGGGGCTGGAGAAACGAGCCCCCCGATCGCCGTCCGGCGACCCCTGCTACTCTGCCGCGGTCATGTTCGACGGATTCAAGCTCGACCGCATCGACACCGGCGAGGCGACGATCCGCGTTCGCCACGGCGGCAGCGGCCCGCCGCTCCTGCTCCTGCACGGTCATCCACAGACGCACGTGATGTGGCATCTAGTCGCGCCGCGGCTCGCGCGCGAGTTCACCGTGGTGGCGATGGATCTGCGCGGATACGGCGAGAGCTCGAAGCCAAAGACCACCTCGGACCACGAGCCGTACTCGAAGCGAGCGATGGCCCGCGATTGCGTGGCGGTGATGGAGCGTCTGGGGTTCACGCGGTTCGACCTCGCGGGGCACGATCGCGGCGGACGGGTGGCTTACCGCCTGGCGCTCGATCATCCCGCGCGCGTCGGAAAGCTCGCCGTCCTCGACATCCTTCCCACCGCCGAGCACTTCCGCCGCACCGACATGAAGTTCGCGCTCGGTTACTGGCACTGGTTCTTCCTCGCCCAGCCCTACCCCGTGCCGGAGAAGCTCATCGGCGCCGATCCCGAATGGTTCTTCCGCAACCGGCCCGGGCGGCGATCCGTCTTCACCCGCGAGGCCGAGGACGATTACCTGCGCTGCTACCGCAATCCCGAGACGGTCCACGCCGCATGCGAGGACTACCGCGCGGCGGCGACCTACGATTTCCAGCTCGACGAAGCCGATCGCGGGCGGCGGAAGATCGCCGCGCCGGTCCTCGTCCTGTGGGCCGCGCGCGGATCGCTGCCCGCCTGGTACGACGTCCTCGGCGTCTGGCGGGAGTGGGCGGACGACGTCGGCGGCGGCGCCATCGGGAGCGGCCACTTCATGGCCGAGGAAGCGCCCGAGGAAACCTACCAGGCGCTCCACGCGTTCTTCGTGAAATGACCGTTCGCCCGGCCAGCGAGGCCGATCGGGAGTCGGCGCACCGTCTGCTGACCGCGCAGCTCGTCGAGCATCGCCTCCCCGCCGATGCGGAAGGCATCGCTCGCGGCATCGACCTCGCGCTCGCGCCCGCGTCACCTGCCTGGCTCTGGCTCGCGGAGCGCGACGGAACGCCGTTGGGAATCTTCCTGGCCAATCAGATCGTCTCGGTGGAGCGCGGCGGTCTCGCTCTGTGGGTCGAGGAGCTATACGTCATTCCCACGGCGCGGCGCACGGGGGTCGCGCGCGAGCTGCTCGCACGCGTCTGCGACGAGGCACGCCGCCGCGGCGTCCGCTCGATCGAGCTCGAGGTGGTGCCCGCGCAGGCGGCCGCCTTCGCCTTGTACCGGTCGCTCGGATTCACTCCGATGGACCGCGCGCGGATGTCGCTTCCTCTCTGACGGTCCTCTCCGACCGCCGCTGGCCACGCGCCTCGAACCTGCCGCGATTCGCGACGCTCGATGGCGCCGTCCTCACTTTCGCTCCGCAGCATGGGGACAGCGGGGAGTACAGTTTGACGCTCACCGCCAAGGCGGGCGGGGAATCGAGCACGCTGAGGCTCACCGTCGAAGTGGCGGAGCCCTGCCTCGCGCGGGCCTGTAGAAACGTGCCGCGCTCAAGGATCACCTGGCCTATTTCAGCGGCGCCGACGGATCGATGGGGACCTATGTCGCCATGCCGTACATCACGACCGGCAGTCTGGTCGTTAGCTCGGCGGATCGGATAGCCGTCGTCGGGCTCAACATGGATCGCCGCTGCGCGATCACCTACCTCGACAGCTTCGATCTCCAGGGGAACGCCCTCTTCGCGCTGCCCTTCACACCGACGAATGGTTGTACCGACGGGCCAACTGCGTTTTCGATGGCCATGACGACCGGCGGAGACACGGTCGTCGGAGGCTACTTCGGCTTGCCGTACGACTTCGGTGGCGGGACGTTCTCTACGCGCGGCACCGACGGCTTCGTGGTCGCGATCGGGCCGTAGGATCGTCCCGATCAGCCGACGTTGCGCATCCCTGCGCCCGTCGCTCCGTGCGCCGGCGTGGCGGCGCCCGTGCCTCGGCGCGCCGAGTCGAAGAGCTTCACGAAGAGAAAGGCGTTCGGCACCTTGGCCACCGCGAAGCTTGCGAATGCGAAGGTCTTGCCTCTCTGGCGGATCTTGAGCTTGCCGTCGTCGGATGCCGACCTTCTCCACGTCGGAGAGCAGGCAACGCTTGCTCCCGCCGAAGAGCTTCCGCACCGAGACCTGCTCGCGATCGAGCGAGAGCGAATTGCCGAAGCGCACTTCCTCGCCGCGGTCGAGGGCCGAGCGCAAGACGGGGAACTGCGCCGCCGTGTGGTGCTCGATGACCCGCTCCGCGAGAAGGTCCATGGCCTTGAGGCTCGAGGGGAGGTTCCGCCGCTTCCCGCCGACGTCCACGAAGCCGATCTTGACGCTCTTGCCGAGCGCGGGAAACAGCTTGAGGAGCAGGAACAGGTCGAGGCCGACGGCGTGCACGCGCGTCGCCTGGTAGCGGAGCTGCGCCGCGTCTTCCCAGCGCAGGGTCCACAGCTCGCCGCGCACGCCCCACCGTTCCAGACCGTCCGTGCGCAGGACGACGGCGACCTTGGCTTGCTGGACGAACACCAGCACGCACGCCGCGATCAGGACCGCCCCGGGGATCGAGACGGCAAGCGCGTTCTCGCGCGGGCCGGACCACGCGGCGCTGAGCAACATCGCGCCGGGAAGGGCGAGGAGAACGACCGACGTGATCCGCCAGGCGACGCTCGCGCGGTGCTCGGCGACCACCTCTCCGCAAGGCTTGAGATGCTGATCCATCTCACTTCGATACCTGGGCCGCCGGCGCCTTTCCAGTTGGCGGACGTGGGGAAATCCCACGCCGTGTAGGGACCGCGCGGCAATGCCGCCGCGCGGTCCCCCCGGTACTTACAGCGTCGACTTGAACAGCAGCCGGTTCGGCGTGCCGGTGACGTTTCCGCTGATGACGTTCGCCGTGGCGTTGTTGACGAGGAAGGTCCGGATGGTGCTGAAGCTCGCGTCGCCGAAGGCCGCCTTGTAGAGCGCCGCGGTGCCGGTCACGTGCGGCGTCGCCATGGAAGTCCCGCTGATCGTGTTGGTGCCGCCGTTCAGCCAATCCGAGGTGATGCTGCTTCCGGGCGCGTACAGATCGACGCAGCCGCCCCAGTTCGAGAACGACGACTTGGCGTCGGCGCTGGTGGACGACGCGACGGTGGTCGTGTTCGCGGCGCTCGAGGGCGAGAAGCTGCACGCGTCCGCGTTGCTGTTGCCGGCGGCCACCGCGACGAACACTCCCGAGCTGGCCAGGTTGTTCACCGCCGTGTTGAGCGAGCTGGAGAAGCCGCCGCCCAGGCTCATGTTCGCGACGGCGGGATGGATGGCGTTGGTGGCGAGCCAATTGAGGCCCGCGATGATCCCGGACGTCGAGCCCGAGCCCGAGCAGTCGAGGACGCGGACCGCTCGCAGGAGCGCCCCCTTGGCGACGCCGAAGGTGGCGCCGCCGACGGTCCCGGCGACATGGGTGCCGTGGCCGTTGCAGTCCTGTCCATTGCCGCCGAAGGCGTCGTACACCGCCGACGCGCGGCCACCGAAGTCGGCATGGCTCGTGGCGATGCCCGTGTCGATGATGTACGCGCGCACGCCCGCGCCGGTCGCGGTGTACGTGTAGAGCCCGTCGAGCGGCAGGTTGCGCTGGTTGATGCGATCGAGGCCCCAGGTGGCGCCGCTCTGCGTGGTGTCCGCCGTATAGACCTGATCCTGCTCGATCGCGACCACGTGCGGATGCCTGCGCAAGGCGGCGAGCTGGCGCGCGTCCAGCGTCGCGGCGAAGCCGTGGATGATCGAATAGACGTGCCGCGGCGAGGCCGCGGCGGACGATGCGACGGTGCGCGCATCGGCGCCATTGGCCAGCGTGACGATGTAGGAATCGGGGACTGCCGCGCCGAGCGCGGGTTGCAGCGATGCTTCCCGGGCAGCGAGCTTCGACTCGCTCGACGGTCCGTCCGCCTGACCGCAGGCGGAGACGACGAGAGCGAGGCCCAACACCACCGCCAAACGCAGATTGGTCATTGACCCCTCCAGGGTTTGCGCAATCAATGCGCGCGCGGAGAGTGCAACGGCCCAATCGGATCGTCGAAGCCGACGAACGGGCATTGTGAAACGGAAGACAGCTCACGGACCGCTGCCAGGTCCAGACGGCACCGGGATCGCACAGACCGGAACGTTCAGTTGACGAACGTGGGGAAAGAGCGCGCCGCGCAGCGCAAGGAAAGGTTCGCGCGGTGCCTCAGGGAACCCGCAGATTCGCGCAATGCCCCGGTTG
>JBJMQJ010000035.1:0-4914 GCA_045802765.1 Myxococcales bacterium | reverse complement strand
TGCGCGCGTGGCTTCCGGTAGCCGAGCGCGACGAAGTCATCGGTGACCTCTCGGCGGAGCTCGCCTCCCGGGCCGCGCGCGACGGTCCGCGCGCCGCGCGGTGGTGGCTCTGGCGTCAGGTGCTCGGCTCGGTGCCGTCGCTCCTGCAGCGCACCTTCACTCGTGGCTGGACCGGCTTCGAGCCGGCCTCCAGCCGCCTGCGGCCTGGAGGCCCCCGAATGGAGAGCGTGATCATGGACGTGCGCTACGCGGCCCGCCGGCTCCGATCGCGCCCGACTTACGCGATCCTCTCCGTCCTGACGCTCGCGCTCGGCGTCGGCGGAACGGCGGCGGCTTTTGGTTTGGTGCGCGGCCTCTTGCTGACGCCGCTGCCTTACCCGGCCGAGGAGAGGCTGGGCATCTTCTGGGCGTTAGGCGATTGGTCGGAGAGGGAGTTTCTGCATCTGTCACCGGACTGGTCCGGGTTCAGCGGCGTCGCCGCCTTTCGCTCCGAGGACTCTCCTCTGCGCACCGCGCGCGACGACTCTCCGCGACTGGTGCCGGCGATCCGCGCAAGCGCCGGGCTCTTCGACGTACTTGGGGTGCGCCCCGCGCTCGGACGCGGCTTCGAGGCCGGCGACGACCGGCCGGGGGCGGCGCCCGTGGTCGTGCTCAGCCACGCCCTCTTCTCCGAGCTGGGCGGCCAGCCCTCGCTCGTGGGCAGCACTGTCGACCTCGACGGCAAGCCGTGCACGGTGGTCGGCGTCATGCCACGGGCCTTCTGGTTTCCCGACCCGACCGTGCGCGCGTGGGCGGCCGAACCCCTCAACCCGGAGGACGGCTCGGGTAACTACGCGCTCGTGGCGCGGCGCGCGCCCGGGACCGACGGACCGTCGCTCACGCTGGCGCTGCAGCGCATCGCCGGGCGCCTCGGCGAGGCATTCAAGTACCCGCCGGCCTGGGACAAGACGCGCGCGCCCGCGATCACGCCCATTCGCGAGCACCTGTTGGCGCCGCTGCGCATGCCGCTGCTGGCCACGCTCGCCGCCATGGCCGTGCTGCTCCTGATCGCTTGCGGCAACGTGGTCGCGCTGATGCTCGGCCAACTCGACAGCCGCGCGACCGAGCTCGCGGTGCGCTTCGCGCTGGGTGCGGACAGCCGCCGGTTGACGCAGCAGCTCGTTGCCGAGGCGCTCCTGCTCGGGCTGGCTGCCGCCGTAGTCGGCGCAGCCGTCGCCGCTCGCGGATACCACCTGCTCGCCGAGGCGCTGCCGCTAGGGCCGCTCGCCGCGCACGGCTCCCTCGACTGGCGGGTTTTTTTCGGCGCGCTCGTGATCGCGCTTGCCGCGGCGCTTGCCGTCTCGTGGCTGCCGGCGCGTTCGCTGCGGAGGTCTGACCCGCAACGCGCGCTCTCGACTGCGCGGACCGCCGGGATCGGTGCGCGCGGTGGCCGCACCGAAGGCGCGCTCGTGGTCGGGCAGGTCGCGCTCGCCGTGCTCCTGACCGCGGGGGCCGCGCTGCTGGTGCGATCCGTAGAGAAGCTGCGGGCCATCGATCCCGGAGTGGACACGGGGCGTGTCGCGGTCGTGGACGTCGTCATCGAAAGCAGCGTCGCCCCGGAGGCGCGGCCGCGGCTGGTAGCCGATCTCGAGGCCGCCTTGGCGCCGTTGCCCGGCGTCCGTTCGGTTGGAGCCACGTTCAAGCTGCCGTTGCGGGGGCGAGGCCAATCCTGGGGAATCCAAATCCAGGGCAGGCCCGATCTGCCCATGACCACGACTTATGCGCGGTTGGTGACGCCGGGCTACTTCGCGACCATGGGGATCAGGCTCGTCGACGGCCGCCTGTTTGGCCCCGAGGATCGGGAGGGGACGGAGCGCGTCGTGGTGATCAACCGCGCTCTCGCGCAGAAGTACTTTGCAGGCGAGAACCCGGTCGGGCGGCGCGTCGGGTCAGGCTTCGGCGGCTGGGAGCGTGTCGTCGGAGTCGTCGAGGACGTCGCCGAGGCCGGACTCACCGACGGGCCGGTTCCGGTGCGCTACATGCTCTACACCCAGGTGCCGCGGATGATGGGCACCGAGCACGCGCTGGTGCTTCGCGCGCAAGACGGACAGGACCCCGCCTCAATCGTCGATCAAGCCCGCCGCCAGATCGCAGCGACCTCGCCGTCGGTGGCCGTGCAGCGCACCACGACGCTCGAGGCGGTGTTCGCCGGCGCGATCGGGCCGGCGCGTCAGGTGCTGTCCGTCCTCGGGCTGCTGACGGCGTTGGCAGTCGCGCTGGGCGCCGTGGGCGTCTACGGCGTCATCGCGCATTTCGTCCGTCGCCGGCGACGCGACATGAGCATCTGCATCGCGCTAGGCCTGCGCCCCTCGCGGCTGGTGGCGCAGGTGGTCGGCCGCGGGGCGTCACTGGTGTTGCTCGGCGCCGTGCTCGGCACGATCTGTTCCGTTGCGCTGGCGCGGCTCCTCTCGACATTCCTGTACGGTGTGAGCCCGGTCGATCCGCTCTCGCTCGCCGCGGCTACGCTGGGCTTGCTCGCCGTCGGCGTCGTCGCGGCGCTGCTTCCCGCCTGGCGTGCCGGACGGCTCGATCCCGCCTCGGTGCTGCGGGAGGGATGAGATGACCCCGGACGGACCGCTGGGCAGTTTCGAGGAGCAGGTGCTGCTCGCCGTCATCCGTACCGGCCGCGCGCCCGACGGCGACGGCGCCTACGGAATGGCCGTGCGCCGCGAGTTGGAAGACGTGACGGGCCGCGACGTCACCATCGGCGCCGTGTATGCCACGCTCGACAGACTCGAGGCCAAAGGGCTCGCCGCATCCGCGCGCGGCGAGACGGCCGCCGGCGAGTCGCGGCGGCTCTTCAGCGTGACCCACCAGGGGGCGCGGGCGCTGGCAAGCTCGCGCGAGATGCGCGACCGCCTTTGGCGCGGCGTGAACCTCGTGTCGCTGCTCTCTGGCACCGTTCCCTCGCGGGGCGCCTGAAGGGATTCGGGGACACCATACGCAATTCAGCGTGCCAACCCCTCTACTGGGATTCGGGGACACCATACGCAACTCAGCGTGCCAACCCTCTACTGCGTCGCCCATCTCGAAGCCGATTGGAGCTTCGGATGCAGCGGCGATGGTCGCGCCGGATCGGCCGCGGCGAGTTGAGGCCCCGACGCTAGAGTGGACTCGAGCTCCGCCGGATACAGCAGGACCACGTTTCGTGGCTGCGAGTCGTTCGCTTGTACGCCAGGCTCCGTGGTGCCGAATCCGTCGTCGTTCCACCCGGCGTAGAAGACCTCGTCACCGAAGAACGAAAAGCTCGCTACGAAGGAATCCGAAAGCAATCCAGCGCCGCGGCTGCGCGCCACCACGCGCGGGTGCTTTGCGTTCGAGGGATCGACCGCGAAGACCCGGCCGCTGTCCCCCTGGCTGCCGACGTAGACCAGGCCGCGGCGAAGGGCAAGGCTGATGGCGCGGTTCGAGGCGCCGGGCGAGATGCGCGGGAGGGGCATCTCCGAGACGACGACCGGCGCACCTGGCGTGCTGACGTCGGCGATCAACAGACCGCGCTCCGCGCCCGCGATGAAGGCCGTGGTCTGCTCGACGGCCACGTCCTCGACGAACGGCACCGGTTTCCACTGCGCCAGGACCCGCGGCGCGGTCGGCGAGGACACGTCGATCACGAGCAATCCGTCCGAGTCCGCGGCGGCGTACAGGAGCGGGCCGGCGGCTGCCATCTTCACCGGCAGGCCGGGCAGAACGACCAGGTCGGACACCACCGGCGCCGCGAAGGTCGAGACATCCACGGGCGCCAGCGCGGGACTTCCGTCAGGCCGCACCGTGGCGGCGAAAAGCCAGGTCCCGACCTTGGCCATCGCAGCCGCCGGAACCGCGATCCTCGTCAGGAGGCGTGGCGCGGCCGGCGCCGTGACGTCGAAGAACCAAAGGGCCCGATCCGTCCCGACCACGAGATCGTTGCCGTCGTGGAAGACCGCGTCCGGCTGCTCCCGGCCCAGGTCGACGCGCGCCAACGACGTCGCCGGCTGCTTCGTCACGTCGGAGATCAACAACTCCCCGCCGTCCCCGAAGGCTTCAGGCGTGAACAGGATTCCATCCGCGATGGTCTGATCGAACACGGCAGACCCCGGATCGCCGGTCATCTGGCGCTCGAGAAATCCTCCGGGATCGACCATCCTGTCGATTGCGAGACCGGCCCTGCCCGATGGAACGAGCAAGACCTCGCCGGCGAGCCGCGCCGCTTCCAGTCCGAAGTACCCGTACCTGTCCATCGCGAGCGCGCTCAGCAGGACCGGGTTCTTCGGGTCGGTGAGATCGAAGGCACGCATCTCGAACCCCTCGCGGCCCAGGCCGATGGCCTGCGTCCCCGAGACCTCGACGATGCGGGGCGAGGAGAGCACCGACTGCAGGACGGGCACCCCTTGCGAGATGTCGAGCACCGACGCTCCGACGAACAGCGACGACCCGTGCACGAGCGGAACCGGGCTGGGCGTCGTGGCGAATCCGCTGAACCATGGAGCGTGCGGAAGGTCGGTCACGTCCAGTTGCACGGGCGCGGCTCCCGAGACGTCGAAGGTGACGAGATGCGAGTCGGCGTCCGGACGATCGAAGGTCAAATCGAGGTAGAGGAGCTCGTCGATGCGAATCATCCCCGCCATCGAGGCGAACGTGACCGCCGCGGGAACCGACAAAACGTAGTCCCTCCGCGCGGCGGCCTGGGCGTCGTACTCCGCGCATCGCACCGTCGCATCGTGCGCGCCCGGCGGCGTGCACCAGAAGAGCTGGTTTCCCCGGCGCGCCGCGCCGGCGAAGAACGGTTGCGTGGGTCGATCGTATCGCGTCAGCACCGGGTGGTCGGTGCTCACGTCGTAGATCGCGACCGCGGGGAGTTGGTCGTTTTGCAGATTGTCGCCGGTCGCCAGGAATAGA
>JBJMQJ010000367.1:0-10558 GCA_045802765.1 Myxococcales bacterium | reverse complement strand
GTACGCCGCCGACGACAAGCCGGTGGTGGCGATCGTGCGCGGGGACGACCAGCTCAACGAGGCGAAGCTGCAGACAGCGACGGGCGCCCAGGTGCTCCGGCCGGCGCACCCCGAGGAGATCCAGAAGTGGATGGGCGCGCGCCCCGGCTCGTTGGGCGGCGTCGGCGTCACCAGAGCCCGGGTCTACCTCGACCGCCGCCTCGCGGGCCTCTCCGGGCTGGTGACCGGTGCGAACAAGGACGGGTTCCACGTGCGCAACGTGAGCGTCGCGCGCGATCTTTCGCACGCGACGCCGGCCGATCTGCGCACGGTGAACGCGGGCGAGGGGTGCCCGCGATGCGGCAAGCCGCTCGCCGTCGGCAAGGCGCTCGAGGTGGGGCACATCTTCAAGCTCGGGACGCGCTACTCGGAGGCGATGGGAGCGCGCGTGCTCGACGAGGGCGGCAAGGAAGTCCCCATCGTGATGGGAAGCTACGGGATCGGCGTCGAGCGCATCCTGGCCGCGGCGGCCGAGCTGCATCACGACGCGGACGGAATCCGCTGGCCGATGAGCGTGGCTCCGCTGCATCTCGCGCTACTGCCTCTCCAGATGCAGGACGCGCAAGTGCGCGAAGTGTCCGAGAAGCTGTATCGCGACCTGACCGACGCGGGCGTGGAGGTCCTCCTCGACGACCGCGACGAGCGCGCCGGGGTGAAGTTCAAGGACGCCGACCTGATCGGGCTCCCGCTGCGCATCGCGGTGGGAAAGAAGGGCCTTGCGGAGGGCAAGGTGGAATGGAAGCAGCGCGGCGCCGCCCAGGTGGATCTGGTCCCGGTGGGCGAGGCGGTGGCGCGCGCGCGCGAGGCGGTCGAGGCGGCGGGAGGGCGGCTCGCGCGGTGAAGGGGCGCGAGCGCATCGTCGCGGCGCTCGACGTGCCCGACCCTGCCGCCGCGGCGGCGCTGGCCGGTCGCCTCGCCGGGCACGTCGGGATGCTCAAGGTCGGCCTGGAGCTGTTCGTCGCGCACGGACGCGCCGCGATCGATGCGGTCCGTCCCTTGGGGTTGCCGATCTTCCTCGATCTCAAGCTGCACGACATTCCGCAGACGGTCGAAGCGGCGGCGCGCGGCGCGGGCGCTCTGGGCGCGGCGCTGGTCACGGTGCATGCCAGCGGAGGGAGCGAAATGATCGCCGCCGCCCGCCGCGGGCTGACCGCGGGCGCCGGGGCGGCCGGCGTGCCGGCGCCGAAGCTCCTCGCCGTGACGGTGCTGACGAGCCTCGCAGCCGCGGACCTCCGCGAGCTTGGCTTCACGGGCAATCCGGCGGAGGCGGCGCTGCGTCTCGCGCGAGTGGCGGTGAAGGGCGGCGGGGACGGCCTGGTCTGTTCGCCCGAAGAAGTGGCGAATCTGCGCCGCGAGCTGGGTCCAGCTCCATTGCTCGTCGTCGCGGGCATCCGCCCGGGCGGCGCCGCACCGGGAGATCAGCGCCGCACCGGTGCTCCCCGCGCCGCCGTAGCGGCCGGCGCCTCGTATCTCGTCGTCGGCCGCCCCCTGCGCGACGCCCCCGATCCGGCCGCCGCCGCCGACGCGATCGCCGCCGAGCTCGACGCTTCCTGAGACTAGACAATCACACCACGGAGCTCACGGAGATTTTGGAAAATTAATCTCCGTGCTCTCCCTGTGCTCCGTGGTGAAATTGTTTTGGCTATCTAGCGGCCGGGGCGGGAGTTGAGGTGGGAGAGCGGGCCGCTGAAGCTGAAGACGTAGGCCCCGTCCTGCTGCCGGGCGTTCTGCACCAGGCCCAACGCGCTCTTGATGAGCCCGTTCTCGTTCAACCACCGGTCGCCGGGGCGGAAGCGGACGTGCAGGTCGGCCTGCGAGAGCGACAGCAGGGCGCGGAGTCGCACCGTGCCGTCCACCTCGGCATCGAGATCTCCGCCGCGCGCCTGGGCCCTGTCGACCCGCGCGACGCCCTTGTCGACGGTGACGGACACGTCCACGTCACCCAGCGAGGTGCGAGGAACGGGGAAGCCGCGCACGTTCCCAGAGGTCACGCCGAGCTGGCGTCCGGTGAGCGACAGGGTCCCGGTGGAGGCGTCCGCAGGTTGCAGCGAGGACACGTCGATCTTCAGCGAAGCGCGCCCGCTGCCGTCGACGCCGGCGAGGTCCTTGAGCGGCAGCGCGCGCAGATCGAGGTCCGGCGCGTCGAGCCGCAGCGACTGCAGGCCAGGCAGCTTCGGATCGCTGGACAGCGAGGCGTGGCCCTGCGCGCTGTTGCCATACCCCTGCAGCGCAAAACCGAAGCTGGTCCGGCGCAGGAGCGTGGCGAAGAGGTCCGGGCTCACGTCGACCCGGTCGAAGCGCAGCTCGACGATTGGCTCGCCGGGGGCCGTCGCGGCCTTCAGTCGGACGTCGCGGGCGCGCACGCCGAACAGGCCGCGGCCGCCGATCGAGCCGATGGTGAGATCGAGGCCCGCGCGCTGCGCCTCGACTTCGATGCGGCGGCCGATCATGTCGTACGGGAAGGTGAGCAGCAGGAAAAGGAAGAAGGCGAGCACGGCAGCGGCGGGGACGATCCCCCGGCGGAGCTTCTGCAGCCGTGCCGGAGTGGCGAGCTCCGCGAGGGTCAGGCCGACTGCCATGCGCTCACCGTCAGGGTGACGTCGAGGGTATCCTTGTTCTCCTGCGACTTGCGCAAGCGGAGCCGGCGCACGCGCACGACCCCGGGGCTGCGCTCGATCGACTGCAAGAGGCGCGTGAGCTTCTCCAGAGGGACCTTGCCGAGCGAGACCTCGACGCTGCTCTCGCGCGGGCGGCCGTTCTGCCCTCCGCCGACGACGCCCCGGTCCGCCATGCTGCCGATCTCGACTCCCTCCTGCCGCGCGAGGCCGTCGACGAATCCCATCAGCGCGGGCGGGCTCTGGCGCAAGCGCGCCTCGAGCAGCTGCCGCTCCTGCTCCTGCTGGCCGTAGCCGGCCGCGAGCCGCTGCACCTGTTCGAACGCGGAGCGCTTCTCGTCCAGCGCGGACTCGTGCCGCCGGATCGAGCTGCTGAATCCGGCCCAGAGGACGAGCAGCAGGAAGGCCAGGACCCCGCCGCCCGCGAGGAGGAGCAGCCGCCGCTCGCGGGGCGAGGCGTTCTGCATGTACTGCACGGCATCGGCGACGAGGGCGCGCACGCGTTCCATCAGACGCCTCCCGGCTGCTCGCCCGAGCACGCGTAGGCGAAATCGATGGAGAAGATCACCTTCTCCGTGCCGCGCTGCTTCTCCGTGCGGGGCTGCTTGATCTCCCCGAAGCAGCGATCCTTCTTCAGCGCGCCGAGGATCTGGTCCACCTTGCCGAAGCTGTCGGCCGTGCCGCGCAGGCGGATGGCGGTGGTGGTCAGGTCCACGTCGTCCAGCGTCGGCATGGCGTCGTCGGGAAGATGGGCGACGAGCTCCGCCAGGACGTCGGCGGCCGAGACGCGGGGAATCCCCGCCGCCTTCGATCGGCCGCCGGACAGCGCCGCGAGCGCCTGGCGAGAGTCCGTCATGCAGCTGCCGAGGATCTTGCGGGTGGCGGCGCAGAGCGCGTCGTCGTAGTCCCGCGCCTGCCGCGAGAGCGAGGCCACGCGGGTCGCGCCCAGCCCCACGGCGAGCGCCAGCAGCACGGAGGCGGCCACCGCCAGGCGGGCCAGGTGACCGCGGACCTGAGAGAGGTCGCGGGTGAAGGCGAACTCGCCCTTGCGGAAGTTGAGGCGCCCGCGCGGTTGCTGGGCGCGGAGCGCCAGGCCGAGCGCGAGCGCGTAGTCCGCGCCGGGCCCCTCGGCGACTTGCGCCGCCTGTCCAGCGAGCGCGAGCGGCTCGACGTGCACCCCGAGATCCGCGGCCAGCTTCTCGGGCGCGCCGGGAAGATTGGCGAGGTCGCCCGCGACGACGAGGCGCGAGATCGCCGCGGCCTTGCCGCGCGTGCGCAACGAGATCTTGAGGTCGCGCGCGATGGGCCCGAGCAGCCGGTCGAGCGCGCGCGGATCGGTGCGGGCAGACTCCCAGAGCGCGGGTCCCGCGCTCGAGAGCGAGCGCGCCAGGACGGGATGCTCCCCTTCGAGCAGGCAGAAGTCGGCGCGATCGGGGCCGGCGTCGAGCAACGCCTCGGCCACGGCGGCCTCGGGGGCCGCTCCGTCGCGGGCGACCATGCCGCGCTCGGACGGAGTGGCGAGCGCCAGCGGCGCGAAGGTCACCAGCCGGGGGTCGATGCCGGCTTCGGCCAAGGCCGCGAGCGCCTGCTGCAGGACGGACTTCCTCACCACGCCGACGAGCACTTCGGTGCGGCCGTTCGCCTGCGAAAGCACGGCGTGGTCCCACACCACTTCCTCCAGGTCGAACGGGATCGCGCCCTCGACCTCCCCCGGCAGCACCTGCTCGATGCGGCGGGCATCGGTGAAGGGTAGCGAGACGACATGGCTCGCCACCTGCGTGCCAGGGAGCGCCACTGCGAAGATGTCGTCCTCGGCGCGCGGGAGCGAGGCCATCGCTGCCTTGAGGCGCTCGCCGGGCGTCGCGCCCTCGGGGAGCGCCACGCTGCGCGCCTCGAGGACGGAGAAGCCGCGGAACCCGCTCTCCAGCGCGACCAGGCGGAGCTTGTCGCCCGACACGTCGAGGCCCACGATTCGGTGCATCAGTCTTCCTTCCAGTACAAGAGCTTGCCGAGCAGGTCGTCGTATCGAACGACGGCGGTGAGCGTCTTCTCGATGCGCCCCACGTGACCGGTGGCGGTGATGCGGAACGTGTCGCTCGTCGAGGCGAGGAAGTTGCCCGGATTGGAGGTGTTCTCCAGCACCGGGTTCACGCGGATCCCGTTCGCCTTGAGGATCCCGACGAAGTCCTGCGCCGAGAGGCCGAGGAAGCTGAACATCTTCCGGACCTGGATCTCTTGCAGGATGATGGCGAGCAGCCGCGGGTCGCGCAGCTTGGGATCGTTGGGGTTCGCCGCCGCGCTGAGGATGTTCGTCAGCATCTGCATCGGGTCGTTGGTGTTGATGTTCAGCTTGGCGTTGACGTCCAGCCAGACAGTGAGCCGGTCTCCGAACGCCGCCATGAACCGGTCGTTCACGCCCCGGACCATGTAGAGCTCCTCCAGGCTGTCGAGCGGCGCGTTCTTCGCCTTGTACCGGGGAAAGTAGCGGTCGTAGGCGGAGTTCTCGTCGGAGAAGCCGTTGACCAACGGATTGGACGGGTTCGTCTGATCGAGCGCGCTGCCCGTCTCGTCCAGATCGATCCAGTCCTTGAGCGCGAGGATCACGTCGTCGCGGCGGACCCGGTCGTGGTTCGCGTCCTCCTCGTCGAAGATGAAGTCGTATTTGGGGTCGTTCATCATGGCGCGCAGCTGCGTCACGGTGGCCAGCGGAGTGGCGCCCAGGCCGTCCAGGCCGCGGACGTTGATGCGGCTGTTCTCGTCGACGATCTTCGCCCTGAACGCGCCCTCGAAGCCGCCGAAGGAGTGCAGCGGCGGGCCCGCGATCTGCGGCCGCCGCGTCTCGTCGAGCGGCCGGGGCTGCCCGTACAGGTCGGGCGCCGGGGCGCCCAGGGCGGACAGGTCTCCCCCGCCGAGCAGGGCCGGCATGACGTTCGAGTCGATCGGCAGGATCTCCCACAGCCGGATGCCGAGGTTGGTCGCGGGCGCCGCGGCCGGCGCTTGCGGGACCCCAGCCGGGCGCGGCGCCTGGCCCGCGAGGACGCCGGAGAGCACCGGACCGAGCTGCCCGCCGATCTGGTCGACCTGTTTCTGGAAGTGCAGCAAGAGCCGCGACAGGTTCACCGCCGAGCGCGCCAGGTAGTAGGCGCGCAGCTCGTCGCGGGAGTTCTCCGCCAGGCGCAGGCTGACGCGGGACTGATACCCGAACTCGACCGCGACGGAGCTCAAGAT
Organism: Myxococcales bacterium; assembly: GCA_045802765.1. Taxonomy (GTDB): domain Bacteria; phylum Myxococcota; class Myxococcia; order Myxococcales; family 40CM-4-68-19; genus VBKO01. The sequence continues at coordinate 4,676 of JBJMQJ010000367.1, read as the reverse complement.
GGCGACGGTGGTGAGGACCAGGATGAGCGCCACGCCCCGGCGCGAGCGGAAGCCGCCCGCCCGACGGCGCCTTGCCATGCGCTCTGCAGGGAGTCGCGGCATCAGAAGTCCAGCGGCTGGGTGAGGAAGACCTTCGCCTGCGTGGTGTACGTCCTGTCCTTGCCGTCCTCGTCGCGGACGGTGAGCGAGACCCTGACCCGGGGCGGGACGAGCAGGCCGCCGGAGCGGTCCGGTCCGTTGGAGTTCCATTCGGCGCGCCACTCGCGATCCTTGGGCTCCCACGCCTCGACGGAGAAGCCGACCACGCCTTCGGCCAGCACCGCCTTGTCGCCGCCGCGCTCCGGATCCTCGTCGAGGAGCGGCTTCACCCGCCGGAACAGGTCGCGCTTCGAGCCGTCGCGCGGGTCGGGACCGATGGAGTACTCGAAGAGCGCCTGGTCCGATTCCTTGGCGTCCACGTGCAGGCGTTCGTGCCCGAAGGAGGTGAAGATGAGGTCCGCCTCGCGGCGCCCGTCGCGCAGCCGGAAGAGCGTGGGGCGCTCGCGGAACCGCTTGCGATCGTAGTGGTCGGAGAGGAAGGTCATCGAGACCTCGCGCGCCAGGCGGGTGAGCGAGCCGCGCACCATCTGGTCGCGCTGCTCGGCCTGCTCCACCCGCGCCTTGACCGAATAGGCGCCGTCGAAGCTCTTCCAGGTGAGGCCGCCGATGAGCCCCAGCACCGCGACCGCGATGAGCACTTCCAGCAGGGTGAAGCCGTGGGCGCGCCTCATTGCGAGTCTCCGTCGCCGGAGACGCGGCCCGCGCGGGGCTGCACGGGCTGTCCGGGTGGGAGGGCGCCGGGCGGCGCGGGCTGCGCCGGCGGCTGCGCCTGCACCTGTCCGGCCGGCCCCACCGACTCCGGCTGGATGACGATCTCCTGCGAGGCGGAGACGCTGCGCTCGTCCTTGCCGTCCTTCCAGCTCACCGTGACGCGCAGCTCGCGCACGCTCTTCTTGATCGTCTCGAGGAACCCGGTCGCCTGCTGTTGGAGGAGCCCCGCCATCGGCCCGCTCGTGAAGTTGGCGGCCGCGCCCGCCACCCCTCCGGCGCCGGGCATCTGTGTCCCGATCGCGCCCGCCGCCGCCGCGAGGCCTTCGGACAGGCGGTTGCCGCTCGCCTGCGCGCCGCCGGTGTTGCTCGGCCCGACGCCGAGCAGACCGAGCAGCTGCGTCGGATCGAGCTGCACGTCGGGCTTCAGGATCTCGGCGCGCCACGCGAAGGCCGGCGCGCCCTCCTCGTCGAAGGTGCCGCGCTTCTCGTCGTCGAAATCGGAGAAGCCGTCCTTGTGGAGCTGGTCCTCGACGTCGTTCATCTTCGCGCGCAGGAGCAGCGTCGCCTCGGTGGCGCGGCGCGAGTACGCCTCCATCGCCACCGCGCCGCCGGTCAGGCCGGAGATGGCCACCAGCGACACGGCCAGGATGGCGAGGCTGATCATCACCTCGAGGAGCGTGAAGCCTCCGCGGTGGCGGAGCGTGGCCCGGCGAAGTTTCGCCAGGCGCCACCCGCCGGCCGCCAGCCGCCAGCGGTTCATTTCTGGCCTTCCGCGTCCACGCGGCCGCCGGCGATGCGCACCTTGCCGGTGAGCGGCTCGACGAGCAGCGTGTTGACGTCGTCGCCCTGGGCAAGCTGGATGGAGGCGCTCTCGGTGAGGCCGCTCGGCCAGAAGTAGAGGAATGCCTTTCCGGCGACGTACCGCTCCGGCTGGTGCGAGACCCACACCGCGGCGAACCGCACCGAGCTGCCCAGCGCGGTCTTGGGGACGTCGTTGCTGGGCGCGAACGCGCTCTTGCGCGCCAGCTCGGCGCGCGTGCGGTCCTCGTCGGAGACGTTGTCTCCACGCTGGGCGACCGTGGCGAGCAGCTCCTCCTCGCGGGTCGCCTCCCGCGCGCCGCTGCGCGCGCGCTCGCCCGTCGAGGCGAGGCGCACGGCGCCCTGAGCGCACTCGGACCAGTAGGCGGAGGCGTCGAGGTCCATCACCAAGCGGCAGCTCCGCCCGGAGACCGCCGAGGCGCCGTAGAGCGAGCGCACGCCCCCGGCGAGCTGCCCGGTGCGTTGCCGGAGCTGCACGCGCGCGACGCTGGAAATGGTCGGCACGGCGAGCGCCACCAGCGCCGCCGCGATGGCGAGCGCGATGCCGATCTCCAGCAGTGTCATTCCGCGCGCGCGCATCTGGAAGGCTACTTGCCTCCCTGCGCGGTGGGCGTCGAGGTCTCGCCGCCGTGGACGGTGATGTCGTCGCCGCCGCCCTGGGCCTTGTCGGGACCGTACGAGTACACGTCGTATCCGTCGCCGGTCTTCAGATACTGGTAGTCGTTCCCCCAGGGGTCCTTGCGGAGCTCGCGGACGAACTTGGGCGTGAGCGCGGTCAGCCCCTCGGGCCAGTTGCCCGTCTCCACGTGGTAGAGGTCGACGCCCTGCGAGATGGCCTGCAGATCGAGCCTCGCCGTCTTGATCTGGGCCTCCTTGAGGTTCTGGAAGACATTGAACCCGATCGCTCCGGCGATCAGGCCCAGGATCACCAGCACCACCATGATCTCGATGAGCGTCATGCCGCGGCCGCGGCGGAGCCTTCTGAGTCGTTCGATCTTCTGCTGCATGGCTGTCCTCATTTCGGAACGAAGCTGGTGAGCTGCATGATGGGCATGAGGATGGAGAAGACGATGAACGCCACGCCTCCGCCCATCACGACGATCATGATCGGCTCGAGGAGGCTGGTGAGCGCGCCGATGCGCATCTCCACCTGGGCGTCGTAGCTGCGCGCCACGTTCTGCAGCATCTCTTCGAGCTGGCCGCTCTTCTCGCCGATGGCGATCATGTGGTGCACGAGCGGGGGAAACTGCCCGCTGCGCTTGAGCGGCGCGGCGATGCTCTCGCCCTCGCGGATCGCGTCCCGCGCGTCCTCGATCACGCGCGCGAGCAGCGAGTTGTGGACGATGTTCTTCACGATGTCGAGCGCGGTGAGGAGCGGCACGCCGGAGCTGAGCAGCGTCGCCAGCGTCTTGGCGAAGCGGCCCAGCGCGAGCATGCGCACCAGCTCGCCGAAGATGGGCAGCGTGAGCTGCTTCGCGTCCCACCAGTCGCGTCCCTTCGGCGTCTTGATCCACCGGCGGAGCGCCCAAGCGGCCAGAGGCACGCCCACGAGCAGCGCGTACCAGTAGTCGCGCGCGAAGGTCGAGGCGCCGATGAGGATACGCGTCGTCCAGGGCAGAGCGACGTTCATGTCCTCGAAGATCTTGGTGACCTTCGGGATCACCACCACGAAGAGGATGCCGACGATGACGAGTCCCACCAGCACCATGATGGCGGGGTAGAGCATGGCGCCGAGCAGCTTGTTGCGCAGCGTCGCCTGCGCCTCGGTGAAGTCCGCCAGGCGGGTGAGCACGACGTCGAGCGCGCCCGAAGACTCGCCGGCGCGGATCATGTTCACGTAGAGGTTGGAGAAGATGCGCGGATGGTCGGCGAGCGCGTCGGCGAGCGAGGCGCCCTCGTTCACCCGCTGCTTCACCGCCCCCATCACCTTCTTCAGGCGCGGGTGCTCGACCTGCTCCACCAGCGCGGTGAGCGACTCGGGCAGCGTGATGCCGGCGCCGATCAGCGTGGCGAGCTGCCGCGTCGCGATGGCCAGGTCTTGCGAGGAGACGCGCGAGCCGAAGAGCGCGCGCAAGTCGACCTCGCGCGAGAGGCCCTGCCCGCTGAACGCCTCCACCTTCGCCGCCGCGGCGACGGCCGCCGACCCTTCCGCGCTGCGCGCGTCGGTCAAGAAGATGCCGTCTTTGCGCAGGACGGAGCGGAGCACCTTGCGGCTCTCCGCGTCCTTGAGGCCCCGGACCGACTTTCCGCCTTCGGTCAGGCCGCTGTACTCGAACACCGGCATTCTGCTCCCTCGCCGTTACGCGAGGTCCTCCTGCGTGACGCTGAGCACCTCGGCCACGCTGGTGATCCCGCGCAGCACCTTGCGGCCGCCGTCCTCCATCAGCGTGCGCATGCCCTTCTGCACCGCGGCGCGCTTGATGCTCCCGCTGTCGACCTTCTTCACCGCGAGCTCGCGGATGGCGTCGTCGACCATCATGATCTCGTAGATGCCGGTGCGCCCGCGGTACCCGGTGGCGTTGCAGGCGTCGCAACCCTTGGGGCGGTAGATCATCCGCGGCTCGCGCGGCTTCTTCTCCGTCGAGAGGCCGATCTCCTTCAGCTCCTCGGGCGTGGGCAGATAGGCCTCGCGGCATTCCTTGCACAGCACGCGGACCAGGCGTTGCGCCAGGACGCCGATGAGGGACGACCCGACGAGGTACGCCTCCACGCCCATGTCGATGAGGCGGGTGATGGCGCCTGCGGCGTCGTTGGTATGCACGGTGCTGAAGACGAGGTGTCCGGTGAGCGAGGCCTGGATGGCGATCTCCGCCGTCTCGCGGTCGCGGATCTCGCCCACCATGATCACGTCGGGATCCTGGCGCAGGAAGCTGCGCAGGCCGCTGGCGAAGGTGAGGTCGATCTTCGGGTTCACCGGCGTCTGTGAGATGCCCTGGAGCTGGTACTCGACCGGGTCCTCGATGGTCATGATGTTCAAATCGGGCCGGTTGATGATGCTGAGCGCCGCATAGAGCGTGGTGGTCTTGCCGCTTCCGGTGGGCCCGGTC
>JBJMQJ010000366.1:0-5382 GCA_045802765.1 Myxococcales bacterium | reverse complement strand
GCCGTCGACCACCCGGCCGCCGGAGAGCACCAGATCGAGGACGACCGCCAGCGCAGCTACCAAGGCGCCTCCAAGGAGAGGAGAGCGCGCGCCTGCGCGACGGTGGCCGGCGCGCGTCCCATGTCGCGCGCCATGCGCACCACCTTGTCGACCAGCTCGCCGTTCGACTTCGCCATCTGCGTGCCTTGCGCGTCCAGGTAGAAATTGTCCTCCAGCCCGACGCGCACGTTTCCGCCGAGCGAGAGGGCAGCGGCGACCATCCGCCACTGCTCGTGCGAAATGCCCACCACCTCCCAGGTGGAATCCGGCGGCGCCTCGCGGGCCTGCACCGCGAGGTTCTCGGCGGTGGCGCGGATCCCTCCCAGGACGCCCATGATGAAGCTGAACTGCAGCGGGCGCTTCAAGAGGGCTTGATCGAGGAGCGGCCAGATGCTGTTCGTGTGCCCGACGTCGAAGCACTCCAGCTCGGGCTTGACGCCCGCTCCCTTCATCACCCGGAGCAGGTAGGCGATGTCCTTGAAGGTGTTCTCGAAGACGAAATCGAAGACGAACTCCTTCCGCCGCGCCGAGTACTTCGCGTAGTTCATCGATCCCATGTTGAGGGCGCCCAGGGCCGGCTTCACTTCGCGGATGTGCGCGACCCGCCCCTCCATCGAGCCGATCCCGCCCGTGGAGAAGTTCAGGATGACCGGGCACCGCGCCTCGATCTCGCGGCGGATGGCGGCGAAGACGGCGGGATCGTAGGTGGGCCCTCCCTCGTCGGTGCGGGCGTGGATGTGGACCACCGCGGCGCCTGCCTCGTACGCGCGGCGCGCTTCCTCCGCGATCTCGGCCGGCGTGTACGGGACCCACGGGCACTGGTCGCGGGTGGCGAGGACGCCCGTCAACGCGCAGGTGACGATCACCTCGTCCCGCACGGCTACCTCCCTTTCCACTGCGGAGCGCGCTTGGCGAGGAACGCGGCGACCCCCTCGGACGCGTCTTCCAGGAGAGCGTTGAGACTGAGCTGCGCCGCGAGCGCCTCGAGCTGCTGCTCGTAGGGAAGGTCTTGCGTGGCGTAGAAGGCCCTGCGGCCCAGCCGCAGCACGGCGGCGCTCTTGCCCGAAAGGGTCGCGCAGAGGGCGCCTATGCGCGCGGCCAGCTCCCCCCGCGGGACGGCGGCGTTGAGCAGCCCGATGCGCACGGCCTCCGCGGCGTCGATGCGGCGTCCGGTGAGCGCCAGCTCGAGCGCCGCGCGCCTGCCGACGACCCGCTGGAGCGGGGCGAGCGCCATGTACGGGAAGAGGCCCAGGTCGACCTCGGGCGTCGCGAACCGTGCGTCGTCCGCCGCCACCGCCAGATCGCAGGCCGCGACGAGCCCCAATCCGCCGCCGAACGCCGATCCATTCACGCAGGCCACGACCGGCTTGCCCACCCGGGCGAGATCCGTCAGGAGCGCCGCGTACTCGCGCCGCGCTTCGTGAGCGGCGAGCGCTCCGCGGGACGGCTCGAGCTGGCCCAGGTCCGCCCCGGCGCAGAACGCCTGCTCGCCGGAACCGGTCACGCAGACCACGCGCGCCGCCGGATCGGCGTCCGCCCGCGCAAGCGCCTGCCGCAGCGCTGCGACCAACTCCGGCGTGAGCGCGTTGCGCCGCGCCGGGCGATGCAGCGTCAGGAAGCGGGCGGAGCCGCGCTGGTCCTCCAGGAACTCGGCCACCGGGTCGAACCGTGCCGGGCACCGGGCAGCCCGTCAAGGGCGTACTGCTCAGGCGAACATCGTCCGGACGACGGACACGAGCCGGTCGACGTCGCGTTTCCCCAGGTTGTACTTGCGGCAGGCCTCGATGAGCGGCCGGTACATGGGGTCGAGGCCGTCGGCACCCTGGTCGTCGAACAGCGTCGCGAGCGGAACTTCGAGGGCATCCGCGAGCTTGGACAAGGTCTCGAGGTGCGGGGAGCGCTCGCCGCGCTCGATCATCGAGAGGAACGAGACGCTGATGCGCGCGCGCTCGCTCAGCTCCTCCTGGGTGAGCTTCGGACCCACGCGCGCGAGCCGCAGCTGGCGGATCTTGCGGCCGACTTCCTTCACCACGCTCACCTGAGCCATCGCGTTCCGCTGGCCCTCCGCCGCCGCGTAAATGGTGGCGCTTCGTACGAGACCCGCGACGACAGTGCCAGACACGCTGAGTGAAACGCGAGCAAAATTCCGCGCGTACTCTACCGATTCGTACATTGCAAAACGTCGGGGACGCAGCGGCCGTTTTCAAGTCGACGACAACCCGAAGGAGCCCAATGATTTCAAGTCCAGGAACACGCCGATGGACGGTTCCTTGAGGAGGCGGCCGCCGCGGAAGGGGAAGCTGGCGTACAGCTGGATCCCGGCGCACCGGCAGGGCGTCTCGTAGACGAGCGCCAGGCGGTGCGACCAGTCGGCCGTGTCGGCCGGCAGCGCTCCCGCCGCGAGGAGGTGGGTGGCGTCGTAGGAGACCCGCAGGCCCTGCCTGCGCAGCGGGAGGCCGAAAGAGCCGCCGAACAGGGCCGAGCCGAACAGGTCGCCGGGATCGGAGGCGACCCGCGCGGCGGCGAACAGCTCGTCGATGCCCCCGCGGATGCGCTCCGACGCCGCGCCGCGCTGCAGCGAGAGCGTCGCATGCACCTCGTCGGCGCGCGCGTCGCGCAGGCTGGCGCTGCCCGACAGGAGCGTCAAGGCGCGCAGACCCCAGTCGTATTGGGCTCCGGCGCCGAATCCGGCCGGTCCCCATCCGAATCCGACAGAGGCCCCGGTCTCGCCGATGCGCGCGCCGGCATCGCCGGCGCGGAGGACGAAGTCCTGCTTCAGCTCGAGCGATGCCAACCGCGCTGGCGCATGCCCCGGGGACGATCTGCTCCACAAGGCCTGGCCCACGCGCAGGGAGGCGAGGGCCTCGCCGGCTTCGGGCGCGGCCCCGTCCACCTCGTCGTACGACCGCCGCGCCGCCGGCACTGCCAGCCGCTGCGGACCCGTGACCACCGGTGGCTCTTGGGCGACTCCCTGCCGCGAGGCGAGCGGAAGCGAGGAAAAGCCCGGGCCGCCCCCGTCGAACGGATCGCCGACGGGGGGTCCGCCCGAGCGCAGCGCATGGGTGATGGCCCTCAGCTCGATGCCGGGCTCGATGGTGTGCAGCAGGCTGCCGAAGCCTCGCTGGAGCGAGACCTGCGCCCGTGCGGCGGCGATGCCGTAGACGCGCTGCCGGTTTCGCGCGGGGTCGTTCTCGAACAGCCATGCGTCGCCGCGGGCGCCCAGCTCGACCGCGAGCAGCACCGGGAGCCCGGAAGCGCTCCAGGACAGGCGCGGCGAGGCGTCGAACCGCACGGCGGGCGCGCGCCCGAGCCCGAGGGGGTCGGTAACGGGATCCGCGGGAGGGGTCGCGTTGCCGGCGCCCAGATCGGTGGGGCCGAATCCCGTGTCGCGCTCGCGTGGATCGAGCCTGGTGAAGGGCGCGAAGCGAGCGGCGCTCACCTCCGCGAAGAAGGCGAACGGACCGACGCGAGCGGGCGCGAGCTGCCCGAACGCGTTCGGCAGCCTCTGGAAGGTCGCCCGCCGCTCGGCTCCGAACAGCCGCCGGTCGGGGCTCGCGCCGTTGTTGGTGCGCACGTCGAAGAGCAGCGTGGCGTCGGCGCCGGCCGACGCCGGTCCCTGCGTCCGCACCATGCCCGCGTCGGTGCGCAGCGCGTCGAGGAACCGGTCCAGCTCCCGCGCCTCGGTGTCCTGCAGGTACATGTTGTCGGTCGCCAACGTTCCCTGGGCCGCTGCCAGGAATCCCGGGGCCTCGGAACGGTGCTGGAACCGCAGCACTCCTCGGACCCCGTCGATGCCCCGGCCGGGCGAGCTCGGCACCTCGTCGGCGAATACGGCGCCTCCGGGAGAATCCTTCGCCTTGAAGTCGCGCACGCTGTCCAGCTCGATCTGCCCGGCTGTGCCCTGCACCGGCGCGTAGCGGAGCTGCAGCCCGAGCCGTGGACCGCGGACCGAGCGGGAACCAGGGGCGGCGCCGCTCGTGCCGATGCTGCCGGTGTAGACGCCCGGCGCCACCGTGGCGTCGTAGCTGCGACCCAAGGTGAGGAACAGCGGCACCTCGGTGCCGAATCCAGTGATGGCGGAGTACAGCTGCAAGGGGGGGAAGAGGAGGCCCGACTGGCGCTCCGTGAGCGGCAGCGAGACGGGGACGAGGAGCGGCAGCGACGCGCCGAGGAGGCCGAGGCGAGGCTTCGTCAGCCGCGCGCGATCGTCGTGGATCGACACCTCCGGCGAGGCGAGCTCGAAGTCCGGCTCGCCGGCGCAGTCGCACGGCGTCATGGTGACGTCCTCGGCGAGCAGGTCGCCCGACGGGAGCCTGCGGACGCGCTTGCCGGTGAGGATGAGCGCGTTCTTCCCCGCCGCGCGAACCGCCTTGCGCTCGGTGAGGAGCTGCGGCGGCGGAGCGATGCGATCCTTGAGGAACATCGTGGCGTCCTTGAGATCCACGGCGCGCGACGCGAGGTCCACCACCGCCGCTTCCGCAACCAGCACCTGCCGCCCCTGCACCGCCAGCACTCCTCCTTCCAGGCGGAGGATGCCGGTCTGCCGATCGAGGGACCCGCGCGTGGCGCGCAGCATCGCCGGACCTCGCGTGGCGACGACGTGCCCCTCCAGCTCGAGCTTGCGCGTCTCCCAGTCGTAGACGATGCGGTCCGCGGTCAGCTCGACCTCCGGGTCGGGTCCCGCCGCGCTCCCCGCCTGCGCGCGGGCAGGCGGGCTCGCCGCGCAGAGCACGGCGGCGGCGATGGCGGCGCATCTCCTCATCGTCGATCAGGCGGCCCTTTCCGGGCCGCGGGCGCTTCAGCTTCCGGGAGTGAACGACACGGTCAGGAGCGAGCCGCTCTGGTTGAGGTGGACCTCGGCGGGCTCGCGCAGCTCGATGCGCACTTCGGTCCCGCCCGGATGCTGAAGTGGGACGATGCGCTGGACGGTCCCGCCAAAGAAGCGGGTGTCGAGGGCCCGCCGGTTGTTGGCCACCGGGATGGCGGCGTCGGGAAGGTGGAGGAGCACGGCTCGTTCCGTCGAGGAGACCCCATACCGCAGCGGGCGGTCACTCCGCACGATCACTTCGCCCCCGGACTGCGGCCTGAACCCGATTCCGGTGATGGCAGCGCGTCCCTTCGCCGGCAGCGGCGAGGCGAGGTGCATCCGCGGCGGCCCTGCCGGCGCGGGCCTCTGCGAGCCGACCAGGGCAACGGTGGGCAAAGCGGCGCGATCCTTGAGCTCGGGAATGTCGGGCGGGGTCGCGGTCGGCGTCGGGGTCTGGGTCGGGGTCGGATTCGCGGTCGGGGTCGCGGTCAGCGTCGGGGACGCGGTCGGGGATGGCGTCGGGGTCAGGGTCGCGG
>JBJMQJ010000365.1:0-22702 GCA_045802765.1 Myxococcales bacterium | reverse complement strand
GCCGCATCCGGCGAAGCTAGCAGGTCTTTACGCTCCGCCTCCGCCGTGGTATCCGGCCCCGCTCGGAAAAGTCCCCATCGTCTAGAGGCCCAGGACACCGCCCTTTCACGGCGGTAACCAGAGTTCGAATCTCTGTGGGGACGCTCCCTATCTAGACGTGATTCTTGCGGTTTGCCTCTGACGAGGGCGCCCTCTCCCCGTTCTCTCCCCGGCAATTCGCGGGAGCAGACGAGGTGCTGGAGACGGGCTGCTCGAGAAGGTGGATCGCCTGGTTCAGCGACGCGGGCGACAGGTGCATGTAGCGCATCGTGTTGCCGAGGTGCGCGTGCCCCGCTAGCTCCTGGATGGCCCTCGCCGGCGCTCCACGCATCGCCAGATGGGAGCAGAAGGTCTGTGCGGGTACGGCGCCCGCCCGCCGCTCGTGCAGAGCAGGCTGTCCCAACTGCCTGGCGGGCGCATCGCCTATCGGTTGAAGCGACCGCTCGGCGACGGAACGGAAGCGCTGGTGCTCGAACCGTGCGAGCTTCTGCGCCGCCTCGCCGCGCTCGTGCCGCTCCCTCGCGCCCACCTCGTCCGCTACCACGGCGTGTTTGGCCCGGCCTCTGCGTGGCGGAGCCGCATCGTCCCGGAGACGAGCGCGGAACCGGCCTCCGCACGGGACACTACGGACAACGAGCGCCCGCCCTCCACCGACGAAGCGCCAGTCAAAGGTCGTGCCTCACGCGTTCCATGGTCGGAGCTTCTGCTGCGCGTCTTCCGTGAGGACGTGCTTCTCTGTCCCTGCGGCGGCCGCCGTGTTGTGCTCGCTTTCATCACGGACAAGAGGGTCGTCAACGAGATCCTCGACCACGTGGGCCTTCCGACCACCGGGCCGCCCGTTCTACCTGCTCGGACCGATCCGCAATTCGCGGATGCGCCCTGGCAAGACGACGTGCGCGAGATCCCGCTGTCGCTGCGCTGAGGCGATCGGATGGCTTCGCCCGTATGCCTTGATTTCATCGTGCGCGGGCGGGGCGTAGGCACCCCCACCCGCGGGCTGGTAGCGTCGGGGCAACGTGAGGACGATCGGAGATGGGAGACAGAACGTGGGCTATACGACCTATCCTCTAGGCCCTGAGCTCGGAGTGATGCTGTTGATCGACGGGACGGCCATCTCGCTCACAAACGCAAAAAGCCCCGGCGCCACTCGCGAGGGCGACACCGGGGCTTGAGTTCTTCAACGACCCCTGGCGCGGACTATCCGCTACTTGATCCGGCTATATGGAACATCCATATCTGGGTCAAGAGACTCTGCGGAGCCTGATACTGGAGAGCCCCAGCGATGCTTGAAGCGACATGCAGCATGGGAGAGAGTCAGCGCCATGGGGCTTTTGACCTTCGCGCTCAACGTCACGCTGGACGGGTGTTCCGACCACCGCGAAGGGGTCGCCAATGACGAGATGCTCCGCTACTGGACGCGCGTGATGGACGCGGCGGGAGCGATGCTCTTCGGGCGCCGGACCTACGAGCTGATGGAGGACGCCTGGCCCCAAGTGGCGCGAGACCCGAAGGCGACACCGTCGAACCGGGACTGGGCAAAGAAGCTCGAGGCCAAGCCCAAGTACGTGGTCTCGACGACGCGCCGCGATTTCCCATGGAGCAACACGCATCACGTCGAAGGGGACCTGACCCGGGCGGTGAAGGCGTTGAAGAAGGCCACGCCGCACGGACTGCTTGTGGGTAGCCCCAAACTTTCGGCCGCGCTTCAGCGCCTGGACCTCATTGACGAATATCGCTTCGTGGTCCACCCCGTGGTGGCCGGGCACGGTCCGTTCTTGTTTTCCGGCCTGCAGCCATCAATGCGCCTGAAGTTCGTGGCCGCGAAACGGCTCAAATCGGGCATCGTGGCGTTGCACTATCGCCGACGCTAGCGCTAAGCGAAAGCTAGCCTCGACTAGCGGCGTCCGAAGACGAGGTGCATCGCAGCTTCGGACATCACGTGCTTCTTGAGCGCATGGCCGAGGCCCGCGAGATCGAGTCCGCTCCAGAAGCGCTCGCCGGCGCCGAGGACGACGGGCGAGACGACGAGGTGCATCTCGTCGATCACGCGCTTCTCGAGATACTGGCGGACGGTCGAGACGCCGCCTCCGATGCGGACGTCGCGCACGCCGGCGGCTTCCTTTGCGCGGCGGAGCGCCTCGTCGAGGCTGCCGACGAAGTGGAACGTGGTGCCGCCCTTCATCTCGATGGGCGCGTGCGGGTGGTGCGTGAGGATGAACGTGGGCACGTGATATGGCGGATCGTCTCCCCACCATCCCTTCCACGAATCGTCGGGCCACGGGCCGCGGCTCGGCGCGAACATGTTGCGGCCGAGGATCCACGCACCGACGTTCTCCATGCTGGCGCGGGCGAAGTCGTCGTCGATGCCGGTGGTGCCGTCCTTGTGCTCGGTGTGCTGCATCCGGAACGTGCGCGTGGGAAAGAACCACTCGTGGAGGCTCTCTCCGGCGACGCCGAGCGGGTTCTTCATGTCCTGCGAGGGACCGGCGCCGAATCCGTCGGCGGAAATCGCGAACGCGGCGACTCGGACTTTGCTCATCGTGGAATTTATTCCACGCTGACCGCGGTTTGGCCAGCCGCATCTTCGACGCGTGGCTCACTTCAAGGGCAAGCGCGCGAAGCATCTGCGGATGGGATGTGGCTGCAAGTGGTGGAAGGACGAGCGCTGGCTGAGCCCGACGCTATCCCACGGTAGGGTTCCGCTGCGCCGCCGCTCGAATGATGATTAGAGTACACCTGAATAGCTTGCAGCCTCCTGGTAGTCGCTCCATTTCACCGCCCAAGGTCACCCCCGAGATTATTCGCGACGTTTCCCCTATTTCACATGAGCCTGTGACGGCAGCGCGGCGCTGATCAGCTGACGGAACGATCGTTACCGGACCTCGCCCTCGACGAAGACGCGGTTTGTCCTCCCTATTCGCCGTCGGAGGTGGCAAGCGTCAGGACGGCGAGCCCGATGTACTTGTGCTTCAGCAGCCGGCGCTCGATCTCGCGGAGGATTGTCGCGAGTTCGGCCTCCGTGTGATCGCCGACGATACCTACGCTCGCGATGACTAGCAGCCGCTCGGGTCCGATGACCTCGGCATACACGAACGGGACCCGCTCGATCTCGGGCTCGTTGCGGAGCGCCACGATCAAACGCGCGCGCTGGTTCGGCTCGAGGGGCTTGCCGGCCAACAGGCCAGCGTTGCGCCTGATCAGGGCGGCGACCGTCTTTGCGGTCGCGACGAGCACGTTCGCGACAAACGAGACTACGATTATCGCTCGGCTTTCGTTCCCGTCTTCGGCGTGGACGTGAAGTCGGAAGCGCTCGGGCGGCCTTGCCACCGCAGGCGGTTGACTCGACGAACCGGGAGCGAGCGACATGGTTATCTCAGCCATACCGTTTACAGGATCGCGCGGCCGGCATCCGGGTAGTCGGTGCTGAGCGCCAGATCCTTGCCGGCTTCGTACTCCCCGCGCAGCATGTCGAGCTTCGCGCCGATCAGACGATACGCATCGCTTCCGAGGATGACCCAGTGGCGCGGACGATCCGAGGCCACGACCTCGTAGATCGCCTCGGCTGCGCGAACAGGGTCACCAGGGAACATCTCCGAGGTCATGGTCGCCATGACCTTGCGGAACGCTCCTGAAGTTGCCGCGTACGCCTCGATCGGTTCGCCGGAGAACTTCGTGCGATCAGCGAGACCGGTGCGGAACGAGCCCGGCTCGACCAAGAACGCGCGCAATCCGATCGGTTCGATCTCTTGCCACAGCGACTCGGTCAACCCCTCGAGGGCGAACTTGCTCGACGAGTAGAAGCCGTTGACTGGGAGGCTCGCGATGCCGTCCATCGACGAGACGTTGACGATCGTGCCCTGCTTGCGTGCGCGCATTCCGGGCAGAACGAGGCGCAGCATGGACACCGCACTGAAGAAGTTCACCTCGAAGATCGCGCGGTAGTGGCGCTCTTCCTGCTCCTCGATTGCACCGATGTAGTCGATGCCTGCGTTGTTGACGAGAACGTCGATCGCGCCGAACCGCTGCTCCGTCTGCTGGACCGCAGCGACGCGTTGCTCTGCGTTCGTGACGTCCAACGCGAGGGCGAGCGCCCTATCCGGGTAACGGGCCGCGAGAGCGGTCATCGCGGCCTGCGAGCGCGCTCCGAGCGCGACGCAGTCGCCCTGCTGCAGCGCGTACTCTGCCAACGCATAGCCGAGGCCGCTCGAAGCGCCGGTGATGAGCCAGGTCTTTGCTTTCGTATTGCCGTTGTTCTTCGACATGTTCCTGATCCTTTATGTGGGTGAACGGTTAAGGGTTCTGCGTTGGCACTACGTGTTCGGCGGGAAGTCAGTAGACATGCTGAGCTCCTTCCACCGCTGGTCGGACGCGATGCGAGCGAGCTCGGCCTCCTCGACCGCGCGCGCGGCATCACTGCCGAGCGGCAACCGCAACGGCGGTGCCTCGAGGCCGGCGATCTGCATCAGTGCAGCGGCCGCGCGCGACGGATCGCCCGGCTGCTTGCCGTTGTACTCGCGCTGAAACCGCGCGGTCGCTCCGACCGTGGCCGCGTAGATCGGATTCTCGGGCGCGATGTTCGTGGAGGCGCCGGCGAAGTCGGTACGGAATCCACCCGGCTCGATGATGGTCACCTTGATGCCGAAGGGGCCGACCTCCTTCAGAAGGACTTCCGAAAAGCCCTCGACGCCCCACTTCGCCGCCGCGTACGCGCCGCGCCCCATCGGCCCGACTCGTCCACCCACCGATGCGAACTGCATGATGTGCCCAGATCCTTGGCGCCGCATCAGCGGAATCGCAGCCTTGGTCACGTTGATCACGCCGAACAGATTCGTTTCGATCTGCGCGCGGAAGTCCTTCATGCTCGTGTCCTCGATCGAGGACAGGTCGCCGTAACCGGCGTTGTTCACGAGCACGTCGATGCGACCGAAAGCGTCGACCGCCGACTGCATGGCTGCAGCTGCGGCGCGCTCGTCGGTGACGTCGAGAGCGACGGCGCGAACCTGGTCGCGGTAGCGCTCGACGAGGTCCGAAAGCTGCTTGGGGTCGCGCGCCGTGGCGACGAGTTTGTGTCCTGCAGCCAGGACTGCGTCGGCGAGCGCACGGCCGAGACCGCGTGAGCTGCCGGTGATCAACCAAACGAGCGTCTTCTTCTCAGTGCGAGGTTGCGGTGTCATGGTCGTCCTTCCTTTTGCGGTTCAGTAAAGAGATCACGCGGTCTTGTCCGAGGGCTGACGGCTGATGAGCACGGAGCGTGTGGCCGACGCGAGCACGCGGTAGGCGACACTCCCGAGCACCGGTGCGACGGCAGACCCGCCGCGCTGGCCCGTGGCACCGACGACGATGAGATCGGCTCCAACTTCGACGGCGACGTTGGAGAGCTTCTCCCAGGGCGCGCCGCGACGGACGAAGGACTCGATCCGAATACCGGCACCGGTCACGCCGGCTCGCGCGATTGTCTCGGCGAGGCGGGCACGAAGTATCGGCGTGGCATCCTCGGGCGAGCGCGTCTCGAGATCCTCCTCGTACGCGTGGACCAACGCGATCTGCGCACCGGAGGCGCCGGCCAGACGGAGCGCCTGCGCGAAGGCGCATTGCGCCCCTTCGCTGAAATCAGTGCCAACGACGATCCATCGAGCTTGCTGCATGACCTCAACTTAGGCCACGTGCGCCTTAGCTTCCGTGGAAGCTTCGAGAGATCGCCGTCAAATCTGTCAAACGTCCGCCCGATCGATCATTCGTTTCGCTTCGAGCAGGTCTCCCGTCGTCGAACCCTCGGCAAATGCTCCGTAGATCCGACGCACGGACTCCAGGGTGGTCCGCTTGTCCTTGCGCGACGCGATGCGATGGAGACTCATCGCGGCGCGTAGCTCGAGCGACAGCGAGCCATGGCTACGCGCCAACTCGAGCGCGCGAACAAGACACCTCCCCGCGGCGGCTCGATCGGTCTTCATCAAGAGCTCGCCGCGCAGGCGAAGGAGCTCGGGCTCCCACGCGTGCTCGTCGTACCGCTCCGCATACGCGAGAGCGTCGGAGATCTCTGCGAGCGCGCGCTCGATTTGCTCGGCGCGCGCCGCGACCTCGATGACAGCGAGCCCGTAGTTCGTTCTCCCTGCGCGGCTTGGTGGCGCGTCGCCGGACAGAATCTTGTCGAGCTCCGCGAGCGCGATCGCCGCAGAAGTCTGCTCAAGCTCGACGCTTGCGAGATAGAACATCGACGCCGCGCGCGTCAGGCCAAGACCCGAGCCAGCTTCGGCGGAGAGCTGCATCCCTCGGCGCGCGAACGCGAGGGCAGTGCTCGGATCGCGTCGCCAGACGTGCACCGTCGCGGCAGCCGCGAGCCCTAGCGAGAGCGTGAAGGGATCCTGCAGCGCCTCGGCGAGCGCGACGGATTCGAGCGCGCTCGCGAGGGCCGCATCGGGATGACCGACGAGCCACTCCGTCACCGCAAGGTTGCTGAACAACAGTGGGCCGTACGGAAAGGAGGGGCCGTCGGATTCCCGCGAGACTTGCTTGGCGCGACCGACTCCGTTTGCGAGTTCCGCAAGCTGCAAACGGGCCTGGACGAGACGGCCGCGATGGAGATCGGCAGCCGCTGCCATGAGCCTTCCCCAGTTGGCGATGACCGGATCTGCGACGCGACTGGCGACCTCGGCGATCTCGACCGCGTGCGCGTCGATCTCGTGAAACGCGCCGCGCAGCATCCGCGCTTGTTGCAGCCCGACGAGCGCAGCGCCCAGGCTGGCGTCATCTCCGAGTTGCCTCGCGAGCTCGGCAGCACGCGTGAACGCCGGGACGAGCTCGGCGTTCTGCAACCCGGTCGCAGCGATGGCGGCACGACCCAGGCGCTTGACGATGTTGAGCTCGATCCGGTCGCGCTCGCGAGTTTCGGGCAGACCCGGCAGCAAGTCGCGGGCGCGTACCAAGTGAGCTAGCGCCTCGACGCCACCGGATCGGTGCTCCGCGCGCAACCCGGCGAGGGCGTAGTAGTGAATCGCCTTGGAGGCTACGTGGGCCGCGTCGAAATGCGCCGCGAGCTCTGCTGCGATCGTCTCCGCGGCGTCGCCGAAGCCCACTTCGAGCCGCTCGGCGATGCGGCCATGCCACAGCCGCTTGGTGGCCGATGAACTGCGCATGCTCGCGGCGTCTCGGTAGAGGTCGTGCACGAACGCGTACCGCTCCTGCAGCGTGCCATCGAGCCACCTGTCGGTTCCAACGTAACGAAGGAAGCGCCCTTGATCGGCAAGCGTCTCGCAGCAACTCGCCACGTCCTCGAGCGGTATCTGGAGCGCGTGCGCCACCACACCGTCGGTGAACTCCACGCCGGCGGCGCTCGCCGCTTCGAGAACATGCTGCGCGTTGGGATCGAATCGGTCGATCTGGATGTCGATCAGCTGTCGGACGGTGTCGGGTCGATGCGCACGGATGTCGTCGTCGGTTGCGAACAGCTGCCACACACCCTCGATCGATCTCACCATGCGACGGCTTTCGAGATCATCGAGAAACGCGATCGTGAACAGGGGGTTGCCGCCCGTCGCTTGGTGGATCGTACGCGCGATCTGCGGAAAGCGATGCCCTGGCCACCGCGCGTCGAGATACTCGCCGACAGCCGCCTCAGTGAAACGCGCGAGCTTGATCGTCGTTGCTTGGTGGTGCGCAGTCAGCTCTCCGACGACCTTCTTGAGTGCATCGGTCTTGCCTGCCTCCATCGGCCGGAACGTTCCGAGCACCAGCAACCGCGCTGGCTCACGCCGCCGCCCGAGCATCGCGAGCCACTCCGCCGTGGAGTGATCCGACCACTGAAGATCGTCGAGCGCGATCACGATCGGTACGTCTACGCTCAGAATCTCGAACGCGTCGGCGACCTCCCGGAGCATTCGGGCTTGCGTCGCGCCTTGCACGCGGGTCTGCAACGCCAGCAGACGATCATCTGCGACAGCGCCGGGAAGCTGGTATAGCCAGGTCGGCGCCTGGCGCGCGAGGGTCTCGACAACATGGTCGCCGCGCGGTCCGCGGCACAGCGCAGAGAGCGCGCTGAGCACGGGCAGATATGCTTCGCCGCTTCCGTACTGCTCGACACACGCGCCGCGTGCGACGAGTGCGCCTGCAGCGGCCGCGTGCTCGAGCACGGCGTCGACGAGCGCGGTCTTTCCGATGCCAGCTTCGCCGGTCACGAACACCAAGTGACGCTTGCGATCGAGCGCGCTCTCGAGATGAGCGCGTAGTGCAGTGAGTTCATCGTCGCGACCGACGAGCGACGACACGATCGCCATTGCGGTGGCACCATTCGCGGCGCCCCCGTCGAGCTCGCAAACATCTGCGATGAAGCGATAGCCGCGACCCACCACCGTCTCGATGATCGAATCGCCAATCGCCTGCCGCAGGTCGCGCATGTGCGTGCGGAGCAGGCTCTCGCTGATGACGACCTTGCCCCAGATCGCCTCGATGAGGTCATCCTGCGTCACCAGGCGCTTGGGGTGGGTCGCGAGGTACTTCAGGATCGCGAATGGCTTCCGCCGAAGCTTCAGCTCGGTGCCGTCTCTCCATAGTCGCTCGTCCGCGACGTCGAGTCGAAATGGCGGAAAGGAGAACACGGGACACAGCATCGCATTGGCAAGAATAGCCGATCGGTCCGCGAACCGCCCCCTCTAAGCGATCTGATTTCTCGCCGGCGCTCCTCCGGGCTTGGCATTCGCATCTCGCAGGCCAAAGACCATCGGGTACAGCCCGGTGCTGATCGCCCGCGAACCCATCTATCGCATTGCGTGGTCACCCGACGGACGCTCGCTCGCCGCGAGCGTGTCGCGCGAGGGACGTACTGGTCTAGAGGTTCTCGATCTCGCGCGGCCGCACCGGGGTCTCCGAAGGGTTTCCGTCCTGGAGATGTAGACCACGCCCACCTTCGGTTCCTTCCACGGCTCGGGGCCGCGGATGGGCAGCAAGCTGCCGTCGTTTCGATCACCAGCACTTCGGCCGGGCCTCGGTCGGCTTGAGCTCTTCCTGCAGCTGGCCCTGGTCCGCCGCTTCGCATTGGGCGCCGACTCGAGCGATCACCCGCCGGAGCAGGTTCTCGGAGATCGGCTGCTGGTAGTGCAGGTTCCAGCGAGCAGCGCACTCCCCGTAGACGGCTTCTCTGGTTTCATCCGGCGGAGCATCGCCTCGATCCCCTGATCGCCGCTGTCCCCTTTGAGCTGCTCGACCGCGAGTTCCATGTCCGTCATCGTCATGTCGTCCCGGTACGTCTCTTCGGCGTGACGGCGGGCCAGCTCCTGCAGCAGCTCGTCCTTCGAGAAGGCCCGAACGCCCTTTTTGCGTGTCATTCCCGGGACAGATCACAATGGGACAGGCGCTGTGAAGCCCCTTACGCAAGCGATCGAAATCGCTTCGGCTTTTTTCACCCCCAAAGAAAAACCTCAATCTGGGCGTGCACCCCGCCGGGGCCGATGTCAGACCCCTCTGCCAGACTTGGCGTCAGGAGGAAATGATGCACAAGACGACGATCCAGCTGGCGCCGCTCGATGCTGGTCTGGTGCTGCGCGGCGATGGCACCTTCGAGGTTTGGCTGCCTCACGTCCACGAGAATCCGCCGCGCAACGCCTTGGCAATGAGCGCCTTGATGTTCGCCTATCATGACCGGCGGCTAATGCGGCTGATCAGGAAGGCGATGAAGTCCGCCGGCTTCGAATACCTCGATCCGCCACCCGAGATCACGTTGCCTGCAGGTAAACGGCCAGATTTGCAATGAGCGCGCGCATCGCGTGCGCACGCACATCGGACCGCGAGAGCTGAAGTGCTAAGCCGTCATCCCTTGATCTGCTCTCAGGGCAGTCGGCTCAGCGCGAGCGAGAATTCGAGGCGGAGGTTGTCCATTCGCTTCGTGACCTGTACTGTGCGCGCCGCTCGCCGAGGTGGGGGACTCCAATGAAAGCATCGATGCTGTTGGCGGTGCTCGCCGCCGGCTTCCCGGCTGCCGCAGCCGTACCTTCTTCCGAACAGGAGAGCGGCTTCATCATGGCCTTGCGCGCCGGATATGGCATTCCGCTCGGCGATTTTGCCGGCAGGAGCGACGGCTCGACGGGAAGCCTCAGCGACGAGTTCAATGGCGTAATCCCCATCTGGCTCGATCTCGGCTATCGATTCGAGAGGAATTTCATCGTCGCCGGCTTCCTGCAGTTCGGGATACCCCTGCTCAACAAGGACGGGCCCGGGCTCGTCGGGACGGAGTGCCACGTTGCCGGAGTCACTTCCTGCTCGGGGAACATTTCGCTGCGCGCGGGAGTGGAGTTCATCTACGTCTTCCTGCGCGACGGGAGCCTCCAACCGTGGGCCGGCATCGGCGCCGCCTACGAGCGGACGATCTACAAGCTCGAGGACGGCCAGGGAGGGGAAGCGACGATCTCTTATTCCGGCTGGGAATTCCTCAATCTCCAGGTCGGCGCCAATTACAAGCTCTCGTCGAAGTTCGGCATCGGCCCCTACGTCGCGATCAGCTTGGCGCAATATGGCAGCGTCGACATCTCCTCCGGCAATCAGAGCCAGACCACCGACATCGCCAACAAGAAGCTGCATCAGTGGCTGCAGTTCGGGGTGATGGGAGCGTTCGGTTTCTAAGCGGAGATTCACGCGCCCAAGGCCCGGTCACGGCGAATCTCTCCGGCGCCACGGGTGTCGATTGGTTCCGCGGAGCGTCTCGCTTGCTACTCGGATCCGCGCCTGCTATTCGGCCGACCAGGGCGTCCGCCCCGAGGAGACGAGCATGAGCCCGACGGGACAGGCAAAAGCGCGCGCGAGCATCTTCGCTCCGGCCAGCCGTCCGCGGGCGGGCGGAGGATCGGCGACGGGGCAGGGTCCGGCACAAGCGAAGATTCCGCCGAGGAGAACATGGCCCTGGTTCGTGTTGATCCTGCTGGCGAACTTCCTGCTCATCCGGCAGATGAAGCCTGGCGCGGAACCATCGATCACCGTTCCGTATACGCTGTTCAAAGAGGAAGTCGGCAAGGGCAACGTCGAGGCGATCTACAGCCGGGGCGACACGCTCACGGGCCGCTTCAAGGCACCGGTAACGTGGCCTCCGCCCGGTGAGAAGGACACGTTCCCGAAACCGGAACGGGGCGCGCCGCAGACGGCCAGGTCGTTCACGACCACGCTGCCAGCATTCGTCGACCGCGGCTTGGAGAAGTTCCTCATCGACAATCACGTCGAAATCAGCGCCCGGCCGACCGAGGAAGAAAGCAACCCGCTGCTGACCCTGCTGTTGGGGTTCGGTCCCGCGCTCCTCTTCATCGGATTGTACGTATGGATGTTCCGGCGCGCGGCGCGACAGGGCGGCGGCATCGGCGGGCTGATGGGAATCGGCAAGAGCCAGGCGCGCCGATATGACCAGGAAACCGACAGCAAGGTCACGTTCGACAACGTCGCGGGCATCGACGAGGCCGAGAACGAGCTGGTGGAGATCGTGGACTTCCTCAAAGACCCGCAGAAGTACACGCGGCTGGGCGGAACCGCTCCGAAAGGTGTGCTCTTGATCGGTGCTCCGGGGACCGGAAAGACGTTGCTCGCGCGCGCAGTCGCGGGGGAGGCAGGCGTCCCGTTCTTCTCGATGAGCGCGGCCGAATTCGTCGAGATGATCGTGGGAGTCGGCGCGGCCAGGGTTCGAGACCTCTTCAAGCAAGCTCGTGAGAACGCTCCGGCAATCGTCTTCATCGACGAATTGGACGCCATCGGCCGCGCCCGCGGGCAGCTCGCGATCGGCGGGTCGAGCGAGCAGGAGCAGACGCTCAACCAGATCCTCACCGAGATGGACGGCTTTTCGGGTCGGGAGGGAATCATCGTGCTGGCGGCGACGAACCAGCCCGACGTGCTCGACAAGGCGCTCTTGCGGCCGGGCCGCTTCGACCGGCGGGTCGTCGTGAACCTCCCGGACAAGAGCGGCCGCGAGGCGATCCTCAAGGTCCACACTCGGACGGTGCCGGTGTCGAGCGACGTCGGCCTGGCGGCGATCGCTGCCGCGACGCCGGGATTTTCGGGTGCGGACCTGAGGAACCTGGTGAACGAAGCGGCCCTGCTAGCCGCGCGGCGCGAGCAGAACCAAGTCCGTGAGAAGGACTTCCTGGACGCCCTCGAGAAGATCGTGCTTGGACCCGAGCGGCCGCTCCTCTTGAGCCGCGCCGACAAGGAGCGCATCGCGTATCACGAGGGCGGCCACGCAATCCTCGGTTTGGTGGTGCCGGGCGCCGACCCGGTCAATCGCGTGACGATCGTCCCGCGCGGGCAGGCGCTCGGCGTGACGTACCAGCGGCCCGACATCGAACGTTACAACTATCCCGAAGCGTATCTGCGTGCGCGGATCGTCGGAATGGTAGGAGGTCGCGCGGCCGAGGAGATCGTCTACGGCACACGGACCACGGGCGCCGAAAGCGACATCGAACAGGCCACCGCGCTCGCTCGGCAGATGGTCACACGCTGGGGGATGAGCGAGCAGCTCGGGCTGGTGCAGCTGGCGCCGCGCGAGAACCCGTACCTCAATGCCCAAGCCGGCTACACTGGGGGAAGACCGTTCAGCGAAGAGACCGCTCGAACCATCGATGCCGAGGTGCTCCGAATCATCGGCGAAAGCCATGAAGAGGCCCGACGGCTCTTGACTGCGCATCGCGAGCAACTGGATGCGCTTGCCGAGGCTCTGGTGGCGCGGGAGACCCTGAACGAGCAGGAGATCCTCGAGGTCACCGGGCTACCGGCTGCGCCGCCGCTCGAGACTGGGACGTCCCCCTCACTTGCTGCAAACGGCGGTGGCGCGACCCCTGCCTGAGGGCTCGCGCCATGATGCGACCCAA
Source organism: Myxococcales bacterium (assembly GCA_045802765.1). Taxonomy (GTDB): domain Bacteria; phylum Myxococcota; class Myxococcia; order Myxococcales; family 40CM-4-68-19; genus VBKO01. The sequence continues at coordinate 9,833 of JBJMQJ010000365.1, read as the reverse complement.
TCCGGCCGATGCGCACCTCGTGCTCGGGCGGGCGAGACGACGGGCCGCGCGTCGCCGGCGCCGCTCCCGCCAGGAGCAACGGTATAGGATGACCACGAGCGGGTCTGCGCGATAGGGCACGGTCGCACGGCGTCTCCGCGTGTGAGGCGCCTGGGGAGCGGCTCGTGGCCGAAGCTATCCAGCAACACGCGCCCGTGTCGCCGTAGAGCACGCGATCCCGGTGCGTAGCCAGGTCGGCCGTGTAGCACAGAGCCGGCAGGCGAACGCGAACCGTCCGGACGGTGATTGGCGTAGACGCACTCATTGACCGCAGCCGAGGCGTGGGTAGTGTCCCTCGCGTGGGGCGTGTCCGCGTCGTACAAGCCGGGCGCCGCCGAACCAGGCGCGCTGCGAGAGCGGCACGTCCTGTTCGACTTCAGCGCCGCGCCGACGTGGCGGGGTTGTGCTCGGCTGGATGCCGAGGTCTACACCGACGAGAGCGTGGAGCGGCTCGTGAGGGGGCGAGGTGACAGAACTTGGCTTATCTGTCATTTCGCTACGGGCGGCTCGCCGCGCAACCATCACAAAGCCCAGCTTGCGGGCTACGAACCAGGAGGTTCGCAATGAAGATCGTCGTTATCGGCGGCACCGGCCTGATCGGCTCCAAGACCGTCGCCATTCTGCGCCAGCGCGGCCATGAGGTCGTCGCCGCCTCTCCTAATACCGGCGTCAACACCATCACCGGCGAGGGCCTCAAACAGGCCATGGCCGGCACGCAGGTGGTGATCGACCTCGCCAACTCGCCGTCATTCGAGGACAAGGCGGTGTTGGAATTCTTCGAGACCTCCGGCCGCAACCTTCTCGCGGCGGAGGCCGCAGCCGGCGTCCGGCACCATCTCGCGCTCTCCATCGTCGGAACGGACCGGACGCGCGACAATGGCTATTTCCGCGCCAAGGTCGCCCAAGAGAAACTGATCGAGACCTCCGGCATCGCCTACACAATCATCCGCTCGACCCAGTTCTTGGAATTCCTCGGCGGCATCGCGGCTTCGAGTACCGTCGGAAGCATGATCAGGCTTTCGCCTGGCCTGTTCCAGCCGATCGCGGCGGACGACGTTGCTGCCATCGTCGCCGATGTGGCGCTCGCGGCGCCGCGAAACGGCATCGTCGAAATCGCTGGCCCGGAACGAGCACCGTTCAACGAAATCGTCGCCCGCTATCTGAAGGCAGTCGGCGACCCGCGTGAGGTCGTGAGTGACCCCGAGGCCCGATACTTCGGGGGCCGGGTCGAGGAGCGCTCACTCGTGCCGTTGGGCGAAGCGCGCCTCGGGCGCATCGGTTTCGACGAATGGCTCCGCCGCTCACCGGCAAGAGCCTGATTCTGTATCCGCCAACCGAACGAGAACCTGGCGCGCTCACCCTCCCGTTTTCCGAAGTCGACTCCGGGGATCTGCCGCGGGTGGGAGGGAAAGGGGCCAATCTGGCGGTCCTTGCGCGGGCGGGCGTCGCCGTGCCTCCGGGATTCTGCGTCACCACGATATTTCCAGGCCGCGCTGGCGCGATGACCCCACGCTCCTGTTGCGGGTGACGACAGGCGGCCTCTCGGCCGAATCGGGGGCGCACCGTCGGAATCACCAAGCTCAGGTCGACGCGGCCGAAGCAGCGGCGGCGAGGCTCGCGTACCGGCGGACGCGCGCCTTGCCGCCGGCGTAGTATCCGCCGAGCAGCAAAAGGAGGTCGCGATGACCAGAGCCGAGCTGGCCGAGAAGATCCTGGCAACCAAGCTGAAGAAGGGACTGACCTGGGCGCAGATCGCGAACGAGGTGGGCCGCGGCCCGGTGTGGACGACGGCTGCCCTCCTCGGACAGATGACGATGAGCAAGGAGGAGGCGCAGAAAGCGTCGAAGCTCCTCGGCCTCTCCGACGACGAGATGGCGCTGTTGCAAGTCGTGCCCACGCGCGGCTCGCTCGACAGCGCCGTTCCCGTCGACCCGACCATCTACCGCTTCTACGAGTTGGTGCAGGTGTACGGGACGACCTGGAAGGAACTGATCCACGAGGAGTTCGGCGACGGCATCATGAGCGCCATCGACTACGAGGTCACGCTGGAGCGCATGCCCGATCCGAAGGGCGACCGGGTGAAGCTCGTCATGCATGGGAAGTTCCTGCCGTACCGGAAGTACTGAGCTCACAACGCCTGACGCTCGCGTCCGCACGGCTCGATGCCTGCGGCCGCGCGACAAGTCCCGCGCGAGGTAAGTTCAAGCGATGTTGCTCGCCTGGATATTGTTCGAAGGCCTGGCGACCGCCCGTCCTTCTCGACGCCGCTCGAGCAGCTCGCCTTCGCTTGACTCGTCGTCCGGTTCCGGAACGCGGTGAGCGGAGATGGGACTGCGATCCCATTTTCGCGCGCATCGAATCGGGATCGCGTCCCGGAACAGGGACGCGCGAATCACGACAGCTCCATCGCTGAAACCCGATGAAATGCCACGTCACCTCGCCCGTGAGCGTCATCATCCATGTCCCGTCGGTCGCGGAAACCGGCGCGCGCACCCGCTCGCGTCGAAACACCGGTACCCGCTCCAGCGGACCTCTCGCGGATGCGGACCGCAGTCCTCTGCGCGGTCGCGCTGCTCACGGTGCTGCTCGCGTGGCGCACGGAAGCGTCGCGCGACTTCGGCTATCACCTCGCGACCGGCCGCTGGATCCTCGAGCATGGGTCGTGGCCACGAGTCGACTCCTTCACGTATACGCTTGCGGGTCGTCCTTACCTCGACCTGCACGGACTCTTCCAGATCGCCCTCGCCCTGGCCCACCGCGCCGGCGGAATGATCGGCATCGGTGTCCTTCGCGTGCTGTTTGCCTCGGCGACCTTCGCCCTGCTGTGGGTCTCGGCGCGCCAGCGAGGCGTGCGGTCGCCCACGCTGCTCGGCCTGGGGTTCGCGCTCGCGCTCCTGACGTGGGAAGGCCGCATCATGACGCGGCCGGAGCTGGCCACGGGCGTCTGTCTCGCGCTGGAGCTTCTCCTGCTGCGGAAGTACGACGAGACGTCGCGGCGGCGGTATCTGCTTGCGACCATCCCCGTGCAGATCGTCTGGGTCCATTCGCATGCGCTCTCGCTGTTTGGCATCGCGGTCGTGGGACTCTATGCCGCGACGTCCCTGGTCAGGGGACTCCGCGGGGGACAGGTCGATCCTGCCCCGTGGCTCGTGCTCCTCGCCGATACGCTCGTGATGTTCCTCAATCCGTATGGCGCAGAAGGTGTTTGGTTCCTCTTGAACCTGCACTCGCGAATCCAGTCGGGGAATCCCTTCGCGGATTCGATCCTCGAGCTGGCATCGCCTTTCTCCGACGCGGCTGCTCAAATGCCGGCGCTCTCGTTCTTCAAGGCCCTGCTCGCCGCGACCGCGCTGGCGGTGATCGCGAGCGCGCGCAGGTTGTCCCTCTTCGATCTCGCCCTCGTCGCGGTCTTCGGCACGCTCGCGGCGCTGCGCATGCGGATGGTGGCACTCTTCGCCGTCGTCGCGCTGCCCATCGCCTTGGAAGCGGCGTCGCCGTGGGCCCGCGCGCTGGACTCCAGAAGGCCGCGCGCGGCGCCGGCCGGTGCTCTGTCGGTGCTCGCATTGCTCTGCGCCCTGACGGTTTCCGGCGGGCTCTATTCGTTCAATCGATATCCATTCCGCTTTGGTTACCAGGAGTCGCCGGGGATCTTTCCCATCGGAAACGTGGAAACGCTCCGGCAGAACGGGCTGCACGGGCGCATCTTCAACGCGATGGAGGCCGGCGGCTATCTGGCGATGCACCGCCCGGAAGAGAAGACGTTCATCGACGGGCGGCTCGAAGTCGTGGGCGAGGACTTCTACCTCGAGTACGTGCGTGCGATCTGCGGCGAGGACTGGGACCACGTCGAGCAGCGGTATCGACCGACGGTGGCCCTGGTGCCGGCGAACATGCGCGACCTGATCCGGCGGCTGCTGGGCGACCCCGGCTGGATCGTGATCGGCGCCGACGCCGTGAGCTTCCTCTTCGCGCGCGACACGCCCGAACAGCACGACGCGATCGTGTCCAACCTCGAGCGATTGCGCCGGCTCGACCAGCCGGCTGCCCTCGATGAAGAGAGGATCCTCCCCGGACCTCGGCTGTCCTGGCTCGCGAAGCTCCTGGGGCCGCGCCGCTTCCCTTTCGAGGCATTCGGCCGCGGCAGCAACTTCCTCGCGCTGGGTCTCTTCGAGGCGGCCCGCCGCGAGCTGCGCCAGGCGCTTCTCACGGCGGACGAGCAGGACCCCGCGATCGTGAAGGCTTACGTGATCGCGACCGCGCAGCTCGGGCGCATCGAGGAGTCGCGCGCCTGGTGCCGCAGGTTGCTCGAAATCGCGCCGCACGACGAGGAAGCACGCGCCATCCTCGATCGCCTCGGCCGCAGTTGAATCGCTGCAAATTCTGCCGCGAATCGGAACGTGCACGAACTGGCCGTGCGAGCAGTCCCTTCACTTCGGCCAGGGCTCGACGGCGCTCGATGTCCGACCTGTGCGGCGTGCGCCCGAACGGCCCGCAGTTGGCCCATCAACCGACCCCGAGCAGATGGTGGCAAAATGATTCAACGCGTTGACGTTAATGATTGCCAATCCATCGGTGTAGTCATTCCTTCGTAGTCGAGGGCCGAGCGACGTGCGAAGTCACCGTGCCGCGGATGCGCCGTTGCGGGTCCAGGCGACACGTTCGTTGCCGGTCTGTGCCGCCGTGCCTACCGGAGATGGACGGCCATGGCGCCCCCCGTTGTCGGAACTTCGAGGCGCCCGCTGGCCGCACACTGGAGGCACCAAATGCTGCTGGCCCTCGTTCTTGCCATAACGATGAAATCCTACGTGTGGTGGAGCAACGTCGCAAACGACAACGCCGACACCGCTCCCAACAACGTCCAAGCCATCGTTGACGGTGTGAGACCGGACGCGACGGTGTCGGGCAACGTCAGTTTTACATTGACGTGCAATCTTCCCGCGCCGTCGACCCTCCGGCTCAACGGCATCATGATCCAGATCGACGGAAACAACGTCCAGGAATTTTTCGGCGCAGCGGCGCGAAGCCGGCTGGGACAACCACTGACCTATACGGTCAACACGGCGAATTATCCCGACGGCTGGCACGAATTCCGGGCGCGATGCTTCGGCGAGGAGACGACGTCCGGTCGAGACCTGGGCAAGCTGACCGAGCTCACGGCCGGCCATCAACTCCTCCTCAGCAATGGAAACACGCCGTCGAACGGCGACCCGGACCACGCGACAGCCGGGATCGTCGATACCCACTCGTGGTACGACGTGGACTCGATTACCGGTGGGACCACCCCAGTCGGTTACGTCTATTCGCAAATCAAGAACGTGCATTCGCTAATCGATTCGCCGCTCGCGGGCACGGTTCATTTCACTGGACGCGTGTTCCCGTCGGGAACCGCGACCATCGATCATTGGAAGCTCATGGTGGACGACGCCACCGTGGCTGAGTTCCACGGAACCACTCAGCAGCGCACCGTGCCGCTCGACACGACGACGCTGACCGACGGCCAGCACACCCTGCAATTCCACGGGCACGGCATCGCGCCCTCGGGAAAGATGCTCGCCGGTCAGGTCGAGATCCCCATCACGGTCTCCAACGGAACGCCGCCGCCTCCTCCACCGCCGCCCCCATCACCCCCCTCGTCGCTCCCGGTATCCTCGGCGAGCGACTCGTTTGCCGGCCCGCTCGACACGACGAAATGGACCGTGACCGCGACTGCCGGGAGCGCCGGCGCCTCGGCTGGCGTGCTCACGATCACGCCGAATACCGGCACTGATGCGACCGGGGTCTACGTCACGAGCATCCCGAGCTACACGTTCATGGGAAGTCAGGCGAGCACGAAGGTGTTGTCGGTAGTCGATGGCAACATCAACAACAAATTCACGCTGCGGGCGCCTGGCAGCCAGAACGAGGTCGGCTGGTACTATGAGTACGGCAACCTGTGGGCGTACTGGCGCGTGAACGGCGTCGAAACGGACCCGGGTTTCCTCACCTACTCGCCGACCACACACGCGTACTGGCGCATGCGACAAGCGAGCACCTCGGTCTTCTGGGAGACGTCGCCAGACGGCGTCACCTATACGGTGCAGGCGACGGCGCCGACGAGCAACATCCCGTTCCCGCTGGATTCGGTCCAGGTGGAATTCAACTTGAAGGCATTCAGCGGGACCGGCGCGGCAAGCGCCGCCCCGGCGAAGTACTCGAATCTGAATCAGTGACCAGGTGATCGCGCGCCATCCGGCACACGCTACACCCGGGGGCAGAGATCGTGACACGGTCCTCTGCCCCTGCGTGCCTGTCGACCCGCGGTCGCCGCAGGGACGCGTCGCCAGCTCTTCGGCTGCTGTTCCGGAGAGCTTGCCGCAGACCGGCGGCAAGCGCGATCCATGGGCAGGGGCGGCCCTGATGGCCTACAAAGTGTCCCTCATTGCCCCGGGCACAGTCGTGCCTTTCGCGCCGCCACATGGCGGTGGTCGCGGGCAGCGGCACCGGCGACGTGGCCACGCACGTGGAGGTGGAGCGGCGCCCAGATCAGGCGCAGCGTGGCGAGCACGTCGCGCTTGTTGGGCATGGGCTGGTCCCCTTGGCAGGATGGTGCTGGTCTACAGCAGCCCTGGCGGTCGGCTCAAGCGCGTGGGAGTCGGTCCGCTCTGGAAACGTTACGCTCTGGGGCCAGCATCTAGCCTGCGGGGCTCGGCGGCTGGCCATCGTGGTAGGCCCAGAGTGGCTCACGCGACCGGCAGCCGACGAGGTCGCGATCCTCTTGCGCTCCGTCATCGACGCTCGGTTCATCCAGCAACTTGAGGAGCGGCGGAACGGTGGCGGGCCGGTCACGATGGAGTTGCACATCGACATCGCTTTCAGTTGCCGCCGATCTTTGGCCGCCAACTCGAGAGGCACAGGTCGCATCTCGTGCTGTAGATCACAAACCGATCTCCAGTGCAAGCCGATGCGATCAGCTCAACCCGGTCGCGGCACTAGCGGAGCACGTTGGCTAACGAGCGACGACCTTCCACCACTCCGAGTCGCACAACGCCAACTGCATGAGCGCCGCGAGAGCAGCCGGCGGAACCTCGATCGACACGAGACTTGCGCGCGGGACAGTGACATCGAGGCGGACCCGGCCGCGCGCCCACACGCGCTCGAGCTCTAGGCTCGCGTCAACGAGCACGGCGACCGAACCGACGGGCACCTCGACGGGCTCACCCGCCCGTACCAGCTTCCCCTCGACGTGAACGCGCCACTCGAGGGGCCAAGCTCCGATGTTCGGCGGAATACGCACGAGTAGGCTGCAGCGATCCACACGCAGTCCGGCTCAGTTGAACTTCACCGACGACAACTCGTCGCCGAAGATGGAGATGAAGTGAAATGGGCGAAAGCCCGAGGGAGGCGTAACGACCGTCACGGAGCCCGCGGGATCGCTCGCCGGGCTGGCGGAGTGGATGTTGGTCGCCGTTGCGGCGAGCGTCGAGCCGGACACAGTCACGTTGAACTGACCATTGCCGGAGTCGAAGTCGCGGCGAATGAAGCATTGCGCTTGTCGACCGGGCGGGCCAATGAACATCACGGCGCTCATCAGGTCTTCGGCCGTCACGCGGCCGATACCGAGGAAGCCCCCATCATAGACGTGATCGTCGAGATTCGCGATGGCGTCCGCCTTGACAAATATCCGTCGGAAGGCAGCGAGCTGGTCCGGAATGCTGCGGCCCGACGGATCGCCGGTGCCAAGCATTGCCGTCATCAAGGTCAGGCTGAACGCCGCGTTATTCGCCAATGCGGAGATTGCGGTGCTCAACTGGTTCAATTCCGCGCTCAGCCCCGCTTCGGTCAGGGGCGAGTTCGACGGAACGACGATGAGCATGCGTCCGGTAAAGCCAACGTTCTCGTACAACAGGAAGATGGTGGGAATGGCGATCGGGATGAGGTCGAGCTGCACGGGCGGCAGGTCGATCCATCCCGACGAGGCGCTGGGCGTCGCGGTGCTGAGGTTGACGCTAGCCTGAATCGTGCGGCGCACGGGGAGCGGCGGTGATGTGGTCAGCTCGACGATAATCGGAGGGAATTTGATGTCGAGCTCCGCGAACGGCGCCAGGGCCGCATCGACGTCTCCGCCCACCCCGCTGACGGGCTGCCCGGGGACCGCCAGCGTCCATGCCGCGTTGGCGACGGGGACACCCTGCTCATCCAGGATACGATACCTTACGTTTGCTGTAACCGGCGTTAGGGTCGGCTCGGTCACCGTCGATGGGATGGGGAGGTTGCCCACTACCGTGCCGATGGTGCCCGGCACGCCTGGCGGAGTTAGTGGTCCGCTCGTGACGCTGCCGATGTTGAGCGTCAGCAGCGCCGGGATAGGCATTCCGCCGACAACGGCCGGATCAGTGATGTCTCGCGTCGCGAAGCGAACGTCCTTGGTACGCCACGTCAGGTCGAGCGGACCTTGGAGGATCTCTGTCGACGTGACCAACTCGCTGACCTTGAGGCCATCCGCAGGGGCGGGGAGCTGCACTTTGATTCCGAACGGCGTGTGCGCGACCTGGACGATTTTGAGGGTCTGGGCGAGCGCTTTGAGGCTGTCGGCAAGGGGCATGGTTACACGCCTGGTGAAGGGATCCTGGCGGCTAGGATTGAGACCGTAACCGTAGGACGGATCAGCCGCCTTCCGTCCACCCGACTTTCCCATCCCTTCGCTGGATTGAGTGTAGCAGACCGGCCCGCGGCCGTGCGATGCATCGGCCGCGCAGGGTGAATTCGACGCGTAGGAAACGAGCGAGGACGTGCGTCCTCTCTCAACGCAGCGACTGGTGCAGGACGGGCACGATCGTCCTGCCAGGTTGCCTCGGCCGGTCCTGCGGTGAAGCGGCGTGGCACATTCCAATGTTTGGGGCCCTCAGCCTTGCTTCTGCGTTGGGCATTTTTGCGGCGCATCGTGCCGTTCGCTACCTGGAGGCTGCCGCGAACTCGCGGCGAATCTATGGTAACACCGGACTGCCGCAAATAACAGATGGAAGGAAAAGGCCCTCTATAGCCGTCGGCCTCCTTGGCCGCGTCACTCCTGATGTGTTCTCTCTGGATATTGATTTTTCTGACAGAGAAGTTCCCAACCAAAGGAACATGCATTCTCGCGATTGTGATTGCTGGATTCGTCGCCATGACGACGGTCGCCCGTATCTGCTAAAGAAGGCCGGGAGGGGAGATGGCAAGAAGTGCGCTGGCACCGCGGGCTGACGACGCGACGTGCAGGCTACTTCTTTGCGAGCGCCTCTTTCGCGCGCGCTACCGCTGACATCGCGTTGGGCCAGCCGGCGTAGAACGCGAGGTGGGTAATCAGCTCGACGAGCTCGTCCTGCTTCACGCCGTTCTCGATCGCCCGCTGGAAGTGGAAGGGCATCTGCTCGGTCTTGCCCATGGCCACCAGCGCGGAGCAGGTGATCAAGCTGCGGTCGCGTTTCGACAGTTGCGGCCGCTCCCAGATGTCGCCGAACAGCACCTCGTCGGTGAGCTCGACCAGCTTCGGAGAGAAGTCGCCGATGGACTTCTGCGCGGCGGTGAGAGGCTTTTCGGTGTTCATGTGCGTTCCTCCTTCAACCATTCGAATCGGTACGCCAGATCGGGGCCTCGATTGCCAGAGTACGCGAGCTGGCTGATCACTCCTGCACCGAGAATGCGACTCGCATGTGACGCTCCTTACACGCTCCCGACAGTTGTTTCAGCGGCCAGTCCGCTTCTCCAGGCTCTCGGGATAGCGAGCGCCCTGCACGGTGATCTTCGAGGCCGCGTCGTCGATTTCGCGCAGATCGTCG
>JBJMQJ010000364.1:0-8427 GCA_045802765.1 Myxococcales bacterium | reverse complement strand
ATAGCCACCTCCTGGGCATCACGGAGGTCGCAAAGCCTCCGCATTTGGCCGCCCGAGGCGGCTGCTGGTTCGAGAGCGGGAGCGTGAAGGTTCATCTAGGGGTGGAAGGGAATTTCGCTCCAGCGAAGAAGGCCCATCCGGCGCTGATCGTCAGTGAACTCCGTGTGCTCGTCGGACGGCTACAGGAGGCCGGGGTCCTCGTCAAGGACGATGAGCCGCTCGAAGGCTACGACCGGGTCTACGTCGACGACCCGTTCGGCAACCGGATCGAGCTCATGGAGCCGACGGGCCCGAATCAGGACGACGGCTGAATCGTCAGCTCGAGCACGGTCGCAACCGGGTCCACGACGTCGGGCGGCACCGCAACCCGCACCTCGCCGATCGGATCGGACGCCAGCATGGCGTCGAGCACCGGGCAGCGGGTGGTGAACGAGAGCGACCGTCCACTGGCGACTTCACGCACAGCCGTGACCCGGCGAATCGGAACGCCCCGCACGACGACGGATTCATAAGGCCGCCACAACAAGAAGACGAACACCCGGTCGTCGCCCACCGCGGTGGAAGGCCCGTAGAACTGCCACGGTGCCAAGCCAGGGGATGTACCGAAGACTGCTGACCCGTTCCGCTCCAGCCAAGAGCCGACGATTCCGAGCCGTTCGACCTGCGCATCCGGCAGATCGCCCGCCGCGTCGGGGCTCACGTTCAGCAGGAGATTGCCGCCCCGGCCGGCTACCTCGGCGACGGTGTGGACGAGCTCAACAGACGACTTGTAGTTCGTGTCATCGGGGCAGTAGGCCCACGAGTCGTTCATCGTCATGCACGTCTCCCAGGTCCGGGCCGGCGCTTCGGCCGGCACGAACTGCTCGGGAGTCTCGTAGTCCCCCGCTCCTGGCAGCCGGTCGTTGATGACGATGTCCGGCTGAAGCTGGCGGATCATCTTCTCGAGCGATTCCGTGCGCCACTCGGAGGCCTTTCGCTCCCAGCCACCGTCGAACCACAACAGGTCGATCGTGCCGTAATCGGTCAGCAGCTCACGGATCTGACCGAACAGCACGTCGGTTACGAACCGGTCCCAGACTTCCGGAGGCGACCGCCGGAACGACGGGTACGGCTTGTCGCTCTCTTCGAAAGCGGGGTAATCGGGGTGGTGCCAGTCGCACAGCGAGAAGTACAGACCGACGCGCATGCCCGCCGCTCGGGTCGCTTCCACGTACTCACCCACGATGTCCCCGCCATAGGGCGAACGCGCGATGGACCAATCGCTGCATCGCGTCGGCCACAGGGCGTACCCATCATGGTGCTTGGCAGTCAGCACGGCGTACCGCGCGCCCGCCCCCCTCGCCATGTCGATCCACCGGCTGGGCGCGCCGGCCTTGGGCGAGAACGTCAGCCCTCCGGCGTGGTAGGTGTCGACGGGGATCGGCTGGGAGTAGGGCAGGACCGGGATGCCGCCTACCAGCGGCCACGAAAGATCGCATCCCAGTTGGCTGCAGTGCCCCCAATGGATGAACACGCCGAACCGGGCGTCGGGGAACCAGGTCATGCCGGCACCGCCGCACCAGACGCGCCGCCGCCCTCGAACGTGGCGGCCTTGATGCCCCGCCGGGCCAGTTCGTGCAGGAAGGGCGCCGTATCGTCGAGCAGCTCGGCCAGTCCGGCCGCGCCCGAGCGGGCCAGACGTCCTTCCGCCGCCCAGGCAGCCGTCACCGCGGCGACCGCGCCGCACGCCACCGCCGGTCGATCGATCGCACCCAACACGAGAACATCGCTCGTCGTCCCCCGGCGGCCTCGCACCTCGACCCGCACGCCCCCGACGGCGCCCTCGGGATGCGGAGGACGCAGCATCGGGAGTTTCGCGGTCAGGCGGTCCCGGCGGGTTGCAGCCACCCGTCCAGTGACCCGCTGTACGCCGGGGAAGGCCGGAACGAGCACTACGGCATCCGCCAGGGCGCCGCGGTAGCAATCCTGGCCACCCAGCGGATCGGGGAACCAGCACAGTTCGCGTCCTGACCCTCCCGGCCTCCGAACCCACGCGCCGTCACGCCAATCGACCGCGGTGCCGCCGAGCGCACTGTGGTGCTGCCTTGCGCACGATGGCCCTCCGGTTCCGGCCTTTGCAACGTGGATCTCGTCGACCATGTCGACCATCGTCGCCGCGTGGCGAGCCAGCACGCACGTCAACCCCGGCGAGAAGCCGGCGCCCACCGCGACCGACAAACCCCGCTCCCGTGCCTCGGCGTCCAATGCCATCAGCGAGCGAACCTCGCGGATGTCGTCGCTGACAGACACGACGTGGGCGCCGCCTTCGAGCGCCTCCTCGGCGAGCTGCCGGTGGCCGCCTGACACGGCGAGCACCACCACGTCGGCCGCCGTTCGCGCCGTATCGGTTACCCGGGCCGGTGGACCGAGCGAGGCGACCACCGCGTCGGCCGTCGCCCGCGAGCTGTCGTAGATGGCCAGGTCGTCTACGCCGTCGGTGGACGCCAACTGTCGGGCCGCCCGGCTGCCGACCGCGCCGGCCCCGAACAGCACCACTCGCATTCCGTCTACCTCAGGTCGGGTCCGGATAGCTCGCGCCAGCCGCCGTCCTGCGGCGGGATGCCGCCGGACCCGCGCAACCGCAGCAGCCCGGCGATGACGCCAGCTGCTCCCAATGCCAGCAGGGCACGCCGGAAAGCTTTCATGGTGGGGCTAGGAAGAATCGAACTTCCGACCTCAGCATTATCAGTGCTGCGCTCTAACCGACTGAGCTATAGCCCCGAGCGGATGGACGTTACACGACTGGCGGCGACAGCCCCGTTGGGCTCGCCGACCGCGGCCGGCAGACCCCCGTCGGCCCCTGGCAGGCCTGTCGGTGAAGCTGTGATCGGCAGCGGGAGCGGAACGGGCGCCGACGCCAGAGCAGTTACAGGAGCGTCTGGAGTCTCCGACGCCTTGCCGAGCGGCCGGACGATGTCCTCCTCGAGCACGACGAACTCGATGCCGCCCACGATGTCGCTGATCAGGTTGTAGAGGATGGCGGCCACGACACACCCAGCAGTGCCCACCACCACGAGCACCAGGCCGCCCAGTGCCGAGACGCGGAAGATGAGCTCGCCGCGGAACGTGAAGCGCTCGAAACCGATCGACGTCATGAACTTCGTGATGTCGTCGAAGACACCGAGCCGGCTAGCCGCTGACCACATCAGGACACCGGCGACCATGACGACCGCGAACAGGCTCAGGCTGAACAGGAACGCGACCCGCAGGACAGTCCAGCTGTCGACCTTTCGAACCACCCGCCGGAACCGGCGACCTTGCGGCACGAAATCGAGGGTACCGGGGAAGATGGCTCACGCGCCGTCGAAACCACGCAACGCGCTGGCCGGTGGCGGGCAGATACCGAACTGGTTGGGCGCCCGAATTCCATCAATAAGACACAATCCGGTCTGATCGGCCACAGGAAGCAATCGTGCCGCAAAGGCGGGGTCGACCTCGACGGACAGGCCCGGTGGTATGACCCGCGCTACCGGCACCGGCGTTCCGAGGACTTGAGCGGCTCTCGCGAGCGCTGCTGCCATAGCCGGCGCGACGCCGCCGACCCCTGGCGTTCGGCCATCCGGAACAGCTCGGGCCCGCGCTCGGGCAACCACGCCGCCTACGTCGACTTCCACCCGCACGTCGTCCGCAATCGGGGTGAACTCCACGAGACGACCGTCATTGGCGGCCGCCAGCCGCTCGGCCCCGGCCCGACCGTCCATCGCGCCGGCTAGTGCGGCGGCGTCGGCCGCGGCCTGGGCATGGGCCCGGAGCCCGGCCCGACCGCCGAGCCGGCCGACCGCCACCGCCGCCAAGCCGCAGACCACCATCAAGGCCGCGACGAGCGGTAGGACCTGACCACGTTCGTGCGCCACAACAACCCCGCTTCGGTAACCGGGGGCCTGATGAAGGGAGTTTGTTACTCCGAGTCCTCGTCGCCGGCCAAGATCGGCGCCACCGACGCGACCGTCTGACCGGCATCGAGGTTCATGACCCGAACGCCCGTGGCGTCGCGCCCCTGGGAGGAGATCTCTCGCACGGCCATCCGGGTCGTCACGCCCGCCGACGATATGCAGATGATCTCGTCCTCGAGGGAGACCATGAACGATTCGACCACGTAGCCCTTCCGGGCCGTCAAGCGGATGCCCCGCACTCCCTGCCCGCCACGGGTCTGACGATTGAAGTGGTCGAGTTGGGTGCGCTTTCCGTAGCCGGCATCGGTGATGATCAGGATGCTCACATCGTCGCGAGCGACGTCGCACGAGACGACCTCGTCGCCTTCCCGCAACCGCATCCCGCGCACCCCGGCGGCTGAACGGCCCATCGGGCGGACGTCGTCCTCGCTGAACCGGATGGTCATCCCGTGGCGGCTCACCATGAAGATGTCATCGTGACCGGCGGTCGCCACGACCTTTTTGAGCTCGTCGCCGTCGTTGAGGTTGATGGCGATGAAGCCTTCGCGGCGTGACTTGTCGTACTCGGCGAAAGCGGTCTTTTTCACTTGACCGGTCCTGGTGGCGAAGAACAGGAACCGGTCCTCGGGATAGTCGCGGGTGTCGATGATGGTCTGGATGCGCTCGTCGTTTTCGAGCGGCAGCAGGTTGATGATCGGCGTACCACGCGCCGTCCGCTCCTTCATCGGCACCTCATGCGCCTTCAGCCGGTACACCTTCCCCCGGTTGCTGAAGAACAACAGATAGGCGTGGGCCGACGTGTGAATGATGTGCGAGACCAGGTCCTGCTCTTTGAGACTCGCTCCCGAGATGCCGCGCCCACCTCGGCCCTGGGTGCGGAATGCACCGGCTGCCACCGTCTTGATGTAACCGGCCCGAGTCATCGTGACGACCAGCGGCTCGTCGTCGATGAGATCCTCGACACCGATCTCGCCCGGATCGAACGTGATCTGCGCTCGACGGGGTGTGGCGAACTGCGCCCGTACCTCGGCCAATTCGTCCTTGATGACCTGCCGGAGCTTGGCGTCGTCGCCCAGGATGGCTTCGAGCTCGGCGATCGTCTCGCGGAGCTTCGCCATCTCCTCCTCGAGCTCCGAGCGGCCGAGCCGCGTCAAGCGGCCGAGCGTCATGTCGAGGATGTGGTTCGCCTGGATCTCTGAGAACTCGAACGGTGCGGCCATCAAACCCGTTCGCGCCGCGGCCCGATCCTCCGAACCGCGGATGAGCGCCACGATGGCGTCGATCATGTCGAGCGCCTTGAGCAGGCCCTCGACGATGTGGGCCCGGTCGCGGGCCTTGCGCAACCGGTACTCCGACCGGCGGGTGATGACCTCGATCTGGTGGTCGACGTACGCGACGAGCGCGTCCCGCACATTCACCGTGCGCGGCACGCCATCGACGAGCGCCACCATGTTCACGCCGAAGCTGGTCTGCAACGGGGTGTGCTTGAAGAGGTTGTTCAGGACGACGAGGGCGTTCGCGTCGCGCTTCAACTCGATGACCAGGCGGATCTTGCCTTTGGCCGACTCGTCGTTGGCGTTCCGGATGCCCTCGAGCTCGCGGCTGTTGACGAGGTCGGCGATCTTCCCGAGGATGGCCCGGGGACTGGACTGGTAGGGCAGTTCGGTGACGACGATCTGCGTGCCCCGCTTGCTCTCCTCGATCTCAGCCTTGGCCCGCATGCGGATCGATCCACGACCGGTGCGGATCGCATCCAAGATGCCTTGGCGGCCGAGGATCAGCCCGCCCGTCGGGAAGTCCGGGCCCTTTATGAACTGCATCAGGTCGTCGGGCGTGGCGTCAGGATGGTCGATCAGGTGCACCGTGGCGTCGATGACTTCACCGAGGTTGTGGGGCGGGATGTTGGTCGCCATGCCGACGGCGATCCCCTGGCTCCCGTTCACCAGCAGGTTCGGGAAGCGGGCCGGCAGTACCACCGGCTCGGTGAACTCACCTGAGTAGTTGTCCCCGAAGTCAACGGTCTCTTCGTCAATGCCAGCCAGGAGCTGGTTCGCCAAGGCCGCCAACCGGCACTCGGTGTATCGCTGGGCGGCCGGGCCGTCGTCGAGCGACCCGAAGTTGCCGTGACCGTCGATCAGCGGATGCCGCAGCGAGAAGTCCTGGGCCATTCGCACGAGTGCGTCGTAGATGGCGCCTTCGCCATGCGGGTGGTACTTGCCCATCACGTCGCCAGTGACCCGGGCGCACTTCAGATGCGGGCGATCAGTGCGGGCGCCCATGTCGTGCATGCCGTACAAGATCCGCCGGTGCACGGGCTTGAGTCCGTCGCGGGCGTCGGGCAGGGCCCGGGCCACGATGACCGACATGGCGTAGTCCAGGAAGGAGCGCTCCATCTCCTCCTGGATCTCGATGGGTTCGATGGCGCCGAACCGGACACCACCGCCCTCTTCGTCGCCGCCGCCAGGCGGTGCCGTCACGCTCATATGTCGAGGAACCTCACGTCGCCGGCGTTGGTCGTGATGAAGTGCTTGCGCACCTCGACGTCGTCACCCATCAGGATCGACAGGACCTCGTCGGCGATCGCGGCCTGTTCCACCGACACCTGCAACAGCGTGCGCTTGGTCGGGTCCATCGTCGTGTCGCCCAACTCCTCGTGGTCCATCTCGCCGAGCCCCTTCAGCCGTTGGAAATCGTTCTTGTGGTTGGGATGCTCGGCCAGGAACACCGCCTTGGCGGCGTCGTCCTTCAGGTACACCTTCTCCTTGCCGACGACCGTCGAGTACAGCGGCGGCTGGCAGATGTACACGTAGCCCTGTTCGACGAGCGGCCTCATCTGCCGGAAGAAGAAAGTCAGCAGCAGCGTTCGGATGTGGCTGCCGTCGACATCGGCGTCAGCCATGATGCAGACCTTGTGATATCGGGCCTTGGTGATGTCGAAGTCGTCGCCTATGCCGGCCCCGATGGCCGTGATCAGGGCCTGGATCTCGGTGTTCTTCAGCATCCGGTCGAGCCGGGCCCGCTCGACATTCAGGATCTTTCCGCGAATCGGAAGGATCGCCTGGGTGATCGGGTTGCGGGCCTGTGTGGCTGAGCCGCCCGCGGAGTCGCCCTCGACGATGAACAGCTCGGCGTCGCGGGGATCGGTGCCGCGGGCGCAGTCCCGCAGCTTGTCGGGCATTCCGGCACCCTCCAGCGCCGACTTGCGGCGGGTGGCGTTGCGGGCCTCGCGGGCCGCGACCCGGGCGCGCGACGCGGCGACCGACTTCAACGTGATCTGACGACCCTCGGTGGGATGTTCCTCGAGCCATTCGCCCAGCTTCTCGTTCGTCGCCCGCTCGACCAGCGACCGCATCGACACGTTCCCGAGCTTCGCCTTCGTCTGCCCCTCGAACTGCGGTTCGGGCAGCTTCACGGCGACGATCGCAGTGAGCCCCTCCCGGATGTCCTCTCCGAGGAGGTTCTCGTCCTTCTCCTTCAGGTGGCCCTTGGCGCGGGCGTACTTGTTGACTGCGTTCGTGAGGGCTTTCTTGAAGCCCTCCTCATGCATGCCACCCTCGCCGGTGGAGATGCCGTTGGCGAAGCTATGGATGCCCTCGTAGAACCCCGTGTTCCACTGCAGGGCGATCTCGACGCTCTGGCTCTCTTCGGTCTGGTTGAAGTACGCGACCCGCTTGAACAGCGACTCCTTCGACTGATTCAGGTGCCGGACGAAGTCGATGATGCCGCCGGAGTACTTGTAGGTGATCTCTTGGCTGTGGCCGGGCCGCTCGTCGCGGAAGCGAATCTCCAAACCGGCGTTGAGGAACGCGTACATCTGGAGGTGCTCGAGCACCGTCTGGGCCCGAAAATCGATCTCCTCGAAGATCGAGTCGTCGGGCCAGAATGTCACCGTGGTGCCGGTGCGGCCGCGAGGCGCGGGCCCGGTGACCTCGAGCTTGGTCTGAGGCTTGCCACCGTTGCCGAACTCCATACGGTGGTGATTGCCCTCGCGGTCAACCTCGACGATGAGCTTGATGGACAGCGCGTTCACGACCGACACGCCGACGCCGTGCAGACCGCCGGAGACCTTGTAGCCGCCGCCGTCGCCGAACTTCCCGCCGCCGTGCAGCTTCGTCAGCGCGATCTCGACCCCGGAGATCTTCTCCCGAGGATGGATGTCGACCGGGATGCCCCGACCGTTGTCGGAGACGCGGCAGCCACCGTCAGCCAGCAAGGTGACGTCGATCCTGTCGCAATAGCCGGCCATCGCCTCGTCGACCGAGTTGTCGACCACTTCCCAGATCAGGTGGTGCAGGCCCGACGGGCCGGTGGACCCGATGTACATGCCGGGGCGCTTGCGGACCGGATCGAGGCCCGCCAGCACTGTCATGTCCTTGGCCCCGTAGGACCCTGTGGGGCGCTTGCCGTCCCCGTCGTCAGTCATTGCCGTCAACGCCACGGGCGCGACCTTTCAGCAGAGGTGAGCGGAGGCAACTCTGGGCGCAGATTCCCTGGT
>JBJMQJ010000363.1:0-5739 GCA_045802765.1 Myxococcales bacterium | reverse complement strand
CGCCGTGCTGCACGTCGCCAGCATCTGGGGCCGCGAAGGCGGCGGCTCGATGAGCTACAACGCGGCCAAGGCGGCGCTCATCAGCCTGGCGCACGAGCAGGCGCGCGAGCTGGCGCCGCGGGGAGTGCGCGTCCTTTCGCTCGCCCCGGGGAGCGTCCTCCATCCGGGCGGCTCGTGGGAGCGCCGGCTGCGCAGCGACCCGCAAGGCATCGCCGGGTTCGTCCGCGCCGAGATCCCGTTCGGACGCTTCGGAACGGCCGAAGAGGTGGGCGACGCAATCGCCTTTCTCTGCAGCGCCCGGGCGAGCTGGATCGCGGGCGCCTGCGTGGTGGTCGACGGCGCGCAGTCCCGCTCCTTTTGAGGCGGCCCGGCATCTGATCGAGCTGTGAAGCGCGTAAAAATCTACACGACTCCCTACTGCCCATATTGCGTGCGCGCCAAGCGCCTGCTCGAGCGCAAGGGCGTGGCATACGAAGACATCGACGTGGCCGGCGACGACGAGGCGCGCATCGCCCTGGCGGAGCGCACCGGTCTGAGGACCGTGCCGCAGATCTTCATCGGCGAGGAGCATGTCGGCGGATCGGACGACCTGCACTCGCTCGAGGAGCAGGGCAAGCTCGACGCGATGCTGCAGTAGCTGCTGCTCCCAGGTCAGTAGAAGAGGGCCCGCGCGAGCGCGTTGCTGGCGGCGACGACTTGCTGCGTGTCGACGAGGGCTGGCGCCGACCCGAGCGCAAGCAACGCAAGGAAGAGCGGGAGCCTTCGCCGGCGATCCGGCAGCTCGTCGATGAGCAGCAGGGGGGGAATCGCCACCGTCGCGGCCATGGCGAAGGCGAGCGCCGGAGGCAGCCCGTTCGCGAAGTAGGCCGTCCCGAGCGCCGCGACCGCGCCGACGTGGAAGACGTCGCGGCCGTTGCCCGCGTACCACCGTCCCCGCGCGACCTCCGCCAGCGTGCGCGACAGCTCGAACAGCCCGGCCCCCACGACGACCGCGAGCGCGCCCGCGGCGACACCCACGCCGGCAGGCAGCCACCGTTCGTAGCTCCCGAGCGGGTCCACGAGAGCGTCATAGCGCATCTTTGGACCCGGTCAGAGCGCATCCATGATGTCCGCGGCGCCAAAAGCGAACAACGCAGCGCCGCCCTATCGGGGGCGGCTGGTGGTATGGATCCGCGCCGTGCGCCCGACGCTCCTCGCGCCCCTCGCGCTGTGCGCCTGCATCGAGCGGCCGTGGCGGGACGCTGCGCAGAAGCGGGAGGTCGACCGCGGCGCGCTGGGTGACGTTCTGCTCACCGCCGTGCCGCCGGGTGCCACCTCCGTCGGCGCGGTCTTCGGCGGCTCCGCCGAGCTGGTCGGGTACAGGCTGGAGCCCGCGGCGCTGGTCCCCGGGCAGCGGACGCGGCTGACCTTGATCTGGCGCTGCCGCGCCGAGATGGAGTCCTGGCGCATCTTCGTCCACCTGGACGACACGGCCGGCAGCCGCATCCACGCCGAGCACGATCCCGCGGGCGGACGCTATCCCACGGACGCCTGGCGTCCGGGCGATCTGATCGCCGATCCCATCGTGTTCACGCCGGGGACCAATCCCCTGCGCCTCTACGTCGGCTTCTACACGCAGGGAGAAAACCGCCTCCACCTCGACTCGCCGGGGCGCGGGCGCGACGACGGCAAGGACCGCCTGCTCGCCGGCGTCCTGCCGGCGGCCCGATGAAGCGCGCCTGGGCGGTCCTGCTCGCCTGCGCGGCGCTGCCGGCGGAGGCGCACCAGCAGAGCGTCTCGCTCGGCGAGGTGGACATGCGCGGCGAGCGTGTGTCGGCGCGGCTGCGATTCGCGGGCGCGGATCTGGCTGCGATCCTGCGGCTCGAGCAGGGTCCCGACGGCCAATTCACACAGCGCGGCGTGGACGCGGTGCTGCCGGCGCTCCTCCACCTGACGCTCGACGAGTACGCCGTCTCGACGCCGGACGGTGCGTGCCGGCTCGATCCCGGCGGAAGCGCCGAAGTCGAGGGCGGCGACGGGATCGTCGTGCAAGGGTCGTGGACGTGCCCGCGAGAGGTCGAGGCCCTGCGCGTGCGCGCGGGATTCCTCGAGGTGCTGCAGGCGGGTCATGCGCACGTCGCCAAGGTTTCGTTCGCCGACGGGCAGGTCTCGCAGCGCATGGTGCAGGCGGACTCGCCCCGGTTCGAGATCGAGCGGCGCAGCGGCTTCTGGGCCGCGGCGGGCCGCTTCCTGCGGCTCGGCATCGAGCACATCTTCACCGGCTACGACCACATCGCATTCCTCATCGGCCTGCTGCTCCTGGGAGGGAGCTTCAAGGAGCTGGTGCAGATCGTCACCGCGTTCACGGTGGCGCACTCGATCACGCTGGCGCTCGCCACGCTCGCGGTGGTGAACCCCACGCCGCGCGTGATCGAGCCGCTCATCGCAGCCAGCATCGTCTACGTCGCGGCGGAGAACCTCTGGGCGCTGCGGCGCGGGACCGGCGCATCCGCGCTGCGCCACCGCTGGATGTTGACTTTCGCGTTCGGGCTGGTGCACGGCTTCGGTTTCGCCAGCGTGCTGCGCGAGCTTCGCTTGCCTCGTTCGGGCCTCGCCGCCGCGCTCGTCACCTTCAACCTGGGCGTGGAGGTGGGCCAGGTCTGCATCGTCGCGCTCGCCGTTCCCTTGCTCGCGGCGCTGCGCAAGACGCGGTGGTTCGAGCCGCTGGGCGTGCGGCTCTGCTCGTTCGTGGTCGGCTGCCTCGGCTTGACGTGGCTGGTGCAGCGGATCGGCCCTTGAGGGCTGCCGAGCGGCGCCGCGGCATCGTTCACGCTTCGCCGGCGACGACGAACTGCTCTCCGGGCAACTCGAGGCCGACGGGGGTCGCGAACGGGGACCACTCGCGCGCGATCTCGTCCCACGCCCGCTCGCGCTCGGGCTCCGGCAGCAGGCCGAGCAGCGCGACGAAGGTGGGAAACTCCCGCGCGGACTTCACCGCCTCCTCGATGGTGGGGAATCTTCGCGGCGCAGCCACCCGCTGCAGCTCGACGCCGCGGAACCCAGCGCCGCGCACCGCGGAGACGAGGCCCTCGCCCTCGGACAGCGAAAAGGCGCGCACGACTTCGGGCGCGGGCGAAGGGATCGCGCGGCGCCGGCAGACGGCGGCGATCGGCGCGCCATGGAACGGGTTCCGCTCGAGCGGTCCCCAGACGGATGCGGCGAAGCGCGCGCCCCGGCGGAGCGCCGTGCGGATGGCGCCGAGCGCGCGTGGGATGTCCGTCACGAACATGAGGCAGTTGCGCGCGATTGCCGCGTCGTAGGAACCCGCCGGGAGGTCGAGCTCCTCGGCGCGCACGGCGCGCGTGCTCACGTTCGTGAGGCCCGCGTCGCGCGCGACCCGGGCGGCCAGCTCCAGCATCGGAGCGGACGCGTCGGTGGCGAGCACGGTCCCCGCCGCGCCGACGCGCCCGGCGGCGAGGAGCGCGAGGTCCCCCGTTCCGGAACCGACCTCCAGGACGCGCATCCCCGGGCGGATGCGGGCTTCGGCGAACAGCAGCTCCGTCGCCGCGGCAAGCGACTGCTGGCGTTGAGCGAGCGACGCCTGCCAGCTCGCCGCGCCTTCCGGCGTCGACCATGCTCCTCCCGGCGCGCTCATGCGCGAAGGATAGCGCGAATGCCCGCTAACGACGGCGCCGGGGCTTCCAGCTGCCGAGCCGCCGGGGCGCATGGCCGCTGCTCCCCTCCGTCGAGGCACCTTCGCCGGCGGGCGGATGCCCGCGGTGCCGGGGAGCGCCGTCCGCTCCGTGCCGCGCCGGCGCATGCCCGCCGTGCGGCGGGGAAGCGTGGCCGCCAAGATGCCTGCCGGCGCGATGCGCGGGACGCCGCGCTTCGGCGCCTCGCTCGCGCAGCGCCGACGCGCGGCGCAGGACTTCGCTGCGAAACGCCTCGTGCTCCCGCGGCACCGCCGCCCGTTCCACCGCGCGCCGCGTGAACTTCTCGATCCCCGCCAGCAGCCCATGCTCTTCGGGAGAGGCGAAGCTCGACGCCCGGCCGCTGGCCTCCGCGCGCGCGGTGCGGCCGATGCGATGCACGTAATCCTCGGGCAGGTGGGGCAAGTCGAAGTTGATCACGTGGCCTATGTCCGCGACGTCGATCCCGCGCGCCGCGATGTCGGTGGCGACCAGGACGCGGTACTTCCCGCTGCGGAATCCCTCGAGCGCCTGGCGGCGCTGCGCCTGCGAGCGGTCGGCGTGGATGACCGCCACCTCGTGGCCGCCGCGCGAGAGTGCTTTGGAGACGCGATCCGCGCGCCGCTTGGTGCGGGTGAACACCAAGGTGGACAGCTCGTCCTGCTCGAGCAGCGCGAGGAGCAGCGCGACCTTTTCCTCCTCGCCGACGAGGAACACCTGCTGCTCGGCGCGCTCGGCGGTGGTCCCGCTGCGCGCGACCTCGACCCGGACGGGATGCCGCAGGTGCTCGCGCGCGAACTCCTGCACCTCTCCGGCCATGGTAGCGGAGAAGAGAAGCGACTGCCTCTGCTTCGGCACGTGCTGGAGGATGCGGCGGAGCTGCGGCAGGAACCCCATGTCGAGCATGCGGTCGGCTTCGTCCAGCACCAGGATCTCGATGTGATCGAGCTTCGCCGTCCCCTGGTCGAGGTGGTCGTTGAGCCGCCCCGGCGTGGCGACGATCACCTCGACGCCACGCTGGAAGGCTTGGATCTGGGGATGCATTCCGACTCCGCCGATCACCACCGCGCTGCGCACGTGGCGGCCGTGGCCGAACCGCTCCAGCTCGGCGCCGATCTGCAGCGCCAGCTCCCGGGTCGGCGCGAGGATGAGCGCGCGCGTGCCGCGCTTGCCGTCGAGCCGATCGAGGATCGGCAGCGCGAAGGCCAATGTCTTCCCGGTGCCGGTGGCGGCGCTGCCGATCACGTCCTTGCCCTGCAGCGCCGGAGGGATGGCCTGTGCTTGCACGGGCGTCGGGGCCTCGAAGCCGGCGCGATCCAACGCGGCGAGGGACTTTTCCGAGAGCCCTAGATCCTGGAATCTCATCGACGCACCGCCTTCGAGGCGACAAGGATAGCCATCCGGCAGGGCTTGCGCCCGGCTACTTGCCGACTCGAGGGCGGCCCGGATTACTCCGGCTTGTAGCGGATGACGGTCGCCCGGATGTACTGGCCGAGGCCGTTGACTTCCGCGAGCACCGCGTCGCCACCCGCGTCGCATACGGATCGCGCAGTCTTCTCCTTGAGCTCGGCCGCGTTGTCCGGCAAGCCGGCTCGCCGTCCGTTCTGGCCGATCAGGCCCCCGGTGAAGTCGATGATGCCGAGCTCATCAAAAATGCGCTGCGGCCGGGTAGTCAGGATATCGAAGCTGCAGTTCTCAGGCTTCGGCTGAGCACGGACGGAAGTAGTCGCCATGTACTGCGGCTGGGCGGCGCATCCGATCGCGAGAAGCGAGGCTGCCCACGCGAGCGGGAGGAGACGATGAATCATGGACGCGTGCTTAACACGGCGCCCGTTGGGTGAACAAATCACCCCGATCGACACGCACCGGATGATCCCCGTCGGCGCGAGCGTACACGAAAGTGTCACGGCGGGTGCACCCGGAGTTTCGTCGCTGATAATATGCTTGGTCGATTTCCCGATGAGACCTGCCTTCTTCGCTTCCGCGAGCGAGTTTCGCGCCTGGCTCGACGCGCATGGCGATCGCGACAAGGAACTGCTGGTGGGCTTCTACAAGAAGCGCGCGGGCCGTG
>JBJMQJ010000362.1:0-8389 GCA_045802765.1 Myxococcales bacterium | reverse complement strand
GCCTCGGCCTGTGGATCTCCGCCGAGATCGCCCGCCTCCACGGCGGGCAGCTGACGCTCGTAGACGCCCCGGGCGGCGGCTCCATCTTCCGCCTCTCCCTGCCGCTCACCCCGTTACGCCAGCCGGACTAGACAAAGAGCATTACACCACGGAGCACACGGAGTTACTGTTTTTCAAGTCAAAATTCTCCGTGTGCTCCGTGCGCTCCGTGGTGCAATCGGTTTGGCGATTTGCGCGGCTAGATCAGTCCGTCGGACCGTTTGCGTTCGCGTTCCAGACGGTAGCGGTCGCCAGCGCTCAAAACGCGCTTGCGGAGCCGGACGTTCTTTGGAGTCACCTCGACCAGCTCGTCCTCGTTGATCCATTCCAGGGCCTTCTCCAGGCTCATCTGGCGGGGAGGAGTGAGGATGATGTTGTCGTCCCGCGTCGCGGCGCGGACGTTGGTGAGCTTGCGGCCGCGGGTGACGTTCACGTCGAGATCGCCGGGGTGCGAATGCTCGCCGACGATCATCCCTTCGTAGACGGGATTGCCCGCGCCGTAGAAGAGCGCGCCGCGCTCCTGCACGTCGAAGAGCGAGTACGCGACCGTGTCGCCCTCGCGGTCGGCGACGATGGCTCCGCTCACGCGCTTGGGGATCTTGCCCTGCCACGGCTCGTAGCCGTCGAATTGCGAGGACATGATGCCTTCGCCGCGCGTGATGGTGAGGAACTCGTTGCGGAAACCGACCAGCCCGCGGGCCGGCACGCGGAAATTGAGCCGCACGCGATCCGAGCCGAGCTGCTGCATCTCGACCATGCGGCCCTTGCGCGGCCCCATGCGCTCGGTCACCACGCCGACCGACGGCTGGGGAACGTCGCAGACCATCAGCTCCATCGGCTCGTGCAGGACGCCGTCGATCTCCTTGGTCACCGGTTCCGGGTTGGAGGCGGTCAGCTCGTACCCCTCGCGACGCATGGTCTCGATGATCACCGCGAGCTGCAGCTCGCCGCGGCCGACCACCTTGAACGCGTCGGCCGAGTCCGTGTCTTGCACGCGGATGGCGACGTTCCGGTACGCCTCCCTCTGCAGCCGCTCGCGCAGGTTGCGGGAGGTGACGTACTTGCCTTCGCGCCCCGCGAACGGCCCGTCGTTGACCTTGAAGATCATCGACATGGTCGGCTCGTCGACGTGGATGCGGTCGAGCGGGATGGGGTGCTCGGGGTCGGCGATGGTGTCGCCGATGGCGATCTCCTCGATGCCGGCGAGCGAGATGATCTCGCCCGGGCCCGCCTCGGCGATCTCGACGCGCTTGAGCCCTTCGAAGGCGAAGATCTTTGCGACCTTGCCCCGCGGCGTGCTGCCGTCGGCGCGGCACACGGCGACCGATTGCCCCGCTTCGACGGAGCCGCTCGAGAGCCGCCCGATGGCGAGGCGACCGACGTAATCGTCGTAGTCCAGATTCGCCACCAGCATCTGGAGCTTGTCGTGAGTCGTCTCCGCCTTCTTCGGCGGCGGGATGGCCTCGAGGATCGCATCGAGGAGCGGCTCCAGCGTGCGCGCGCGCTCTCCGGGCGTTTCGCCCGGATGCGGCCTGGCGCCGGGCGCCGCCGCCTGGCCGACCGGCAGATCGTCGAAGTCCGACAGCCGCAGGGAGGCGCGCCCCGCGCGCGCGACCGCGTAGATCACCGGGAACTCGATCTGGTGCTCGCTCGCGCCCAGGTCGATGAAGAGCGAGTAGATGGCGTCGAGGACCTCGGCCGGCCGCGCGTCCTGCCGATCGATCTTGTTCACCACCACCACCGCCGGCAGCCCCAGGGCCAGCGCCTTGCCCAGGACGAACCGCGTTTGCGGCAGCGGCCCCTCGGCCGCGTCGACGAGCAGGAGCACTCCGTCGACCAGCCGCAGCCCGCGCTCGACCTCGCCGCCGAAGTCCGCGTGGCCGGGCGTATCGACGATGTTGATCTTCACGCCGCGGTAGGTGACCGCGGTGTTCTTCGCCAGGATGGTGATGCCCTTCTCCCGCTCCAGCTCGTTCGTGTCCATGGCGCGGTCCACCATGGCTTCGTTGGCGCGGAAGATGCCTGTCTGGCGGAGCATGTAGTCGACCAGCGTGGTCTTGCCGTGGTCGACATGCGCGATGATCGCGATGTTGCGGATCTGCTCTCGAGCAATCATGGGAGGAAGGGTGCGCGCTTATACTGCATTCTCACGGCCCGGTGCGCTGTAAAAAGTGCGTCAACCCTCGTAGACTCGAAAGCATGCCGTCCGTGCGCGGCCATCACCATCTCGCCATCCAGGTGAAGGACCTGGCCGGCGCGGTCCGCTTCTATGGCGACGTGCTCGGCCTCAAGGTGGTGCGGCGGTGGCCCTACGAAGACGGCCGGCCCGGCGAGCGGTCGGTGTGGCTTTCCGTGGGTGAGGGTGAGGAGTTCATTGCCCTCGAGGCGTGCGACGTGGACCGGCTTCCCACGCCGTTCCGCGATCCGCACGGCGGGTTGCACCTGCTCGCGCTCCGCATCCCCGCGCACGACCGCCACGCCTGGGAGCGCCGGCTCGACGATCTCGGCATCGAGATCGTCCACCGCACCCGCTGGACCCTCTACCTCCGCGACCCGGAGGGAAACCGGATTGGTCTCTCCCATTATCCGGACGAAACGTAACTTCGCCCATGACGCTTTGGACCCCAGGCGACGGGACCGCGGGAAGGGACAGCCTTCTCGTCCGCCGCCTCATCGACCAGGGGATCCGCGATCCGCGCGTGCTGGCCGCGTTCGCGCGCGTTCCCCGATCGTTCTTCGTGCCGGATGCAGCGCGGGACGAGGCGGAAGCCGACCGCCCCTTGGAGATCGGCTGCGGCCAGACCATCTCGCAGCCGTACGTCGTCGCGGCGATGATCGAGGCGCTGGACTTGACCGGCCGGGAGCGCGTGCTGGAAGTGGGGACGGGCTCGGGGTACGCGACGGCGATCCTGGCGGAGATGATGCCGGTCAGCGCGGAGATCCGCGGGATCGAGATCATCCCGGAGCTAGCCGACCGAGCGCGGCGCGTCCTCGCCGAGCTGGGTTACGCGAACGTGCAGGTGCGCGTGGGCGACGGGGCGCTCGGTTGGCCCGAGGCGGCGCCGTTCGACGCCATCCTGGTCTCGGCAGCGCCGTCGGAGGTGCCGCCAGCGCTGCTCGATCAGCTCGCGCCAGGCGGCCGCCTGGTGCTGCCGGTGGGCCCGTCGCCCGAGCAGCAGGAGCTGCAGCTCTGGCGGCGCGCCCCCTCCGGCCGTTTGGAGAAGCGCGGTCTCATGCAGGTCCGGTTCGTCCCGCTGACCCGATCGGCGCGGGGAAACGTGCACTAGCGGTCGCCGGGGTGAGCAGATGGGGGGACACCATAAAAACATGGTGTCCCCTCCTTGCTTTTCCGATCGCAAACACGGTGGGATTCCCGGGCGATGCAAGAAGGCGGCGTGCAGGATGTCCAGATCGTCTTCCTGCTGCTCCTCGTCTTCATCGTCGTGTTCGGCGCGCTCGCGCGGAAGCTGAAGACGCCGTACCCCATGGTGCTGGTGGTCGCCGGGCTCGCGGTGAGCTTCATCCCGGGGATGCCCCGTGTCTCCCTCGATCCGGACCTGGTCTTCTTCGTCCTGCTTCCGCCGTTGCTCTATGCCAGCGCGTGGACGACCTCGTGGCGCGATTTCTCCTACAACCTCGTCAGCATCGCATCGCTCGCGTTCGGATTGGTGGCCTTCACCGTAGCGGGCGTGGCGCTGACGGCGCGCGCAGCCTTCTCCGGCTTCGACTGGCGCCTGGGATTCGTGCTGGGCGCGGTGGTGGCTCCCACCGATGCGATCGCGGCCACCTCGATCTTCAGGCGCCTCGGGCTGCCCCGGCGCATCGTCGACGTGGTGGAAGGAGAGAGCCTGGTCAACGACGCGACCGGACTGCTCGCGCTCGAGTTCGGCGTCGCGATGGTGGTCTATCACCAGACCCCCGACGTGATCTCCGGAGCGGTCCGTCTCATCTGGCTCGTCGCCGGCGGGATCGGCATCGGCCTCGTGCTCGGCCGGCTGGTCGAGTGGTTCGAGCTGCGCATCGACGACGGACCGATCGAGATCACCGTCAGCATCCTGGTCCCCTACGCGGCGTACATGGCCGCGCAGTCGGTGAAGGCGTCGGGCGTCCTGGCGGTGGTTTCGTCCGGCCTCTATCTCGGCCGGCAGAGCACGCGCTTCTTCTCGCCGAGCGTGCGCATCCAGGTTTACGCGGTGTGGAGCTCGCTGACCTTCATCCTGAACGGCGTCGTCTTCGTCCTCATCGGGCTCCAGCTTCCGAACGTGGTGGCGGGCATTCGGGGCCAATTCGGCTTGCGCGCGCTGCTCTGGTACGGCGCCCTGTTCAGCGCGGTGGTCATCCTCCTGCGGCTCCTCTGGGTGTTCCCCGGCGCCCGCCTGTCCTACTTCATCCGCAGGCATTTCCTCGGACAACACGAGAACGTCCCGCCCGCGCGGCAGCTGTTCGTGGTCGGCTGGGCCGGGATGCGCGGAGTGATCGCGCTCGCGGCCGCGCTGGCGCTGCCGCGCATGCTGGCCGACGGGAGCCCGTTTCCGCGGCGGCAGCTGATCGTCTTCCTCACCTTCAGCGTCATTCTCGTCACGCTGGTGGTGCAAGGGCTCAGCCTCCCCGCCCTCATCCGGGCGCTGGGGCTCGCCGGCTCGGAGGAGGGCAGGTGCGAGCTGTTCGAGGCGCAGCGCATCGTCCTTCTGGCCGCGCTGCGGCACATCGAGGAAGCCCGGGGGAAGGACGACCCGCGCTGGGCGGGGCTGTACGACGACCTCTTGCAGCACTACCGCGAGCGGCTCGACGCGCTGACGGAGCTGCGGGACGGCGCCGCGCCCGAGGCGAAGCGGAAATACTTCGATCTGCTCCCCGAGGTGCTGCGGGTGGAGCGGGAGACGGCCATCCGGCTCCGCAACGAGGGGCGCATCAGCGACGACGTGCTCCGCCAGATCGAGCACGATCTGGATCTGCGCGAGGCGCGGATGATGGGAGGCGTGCTCGAATGACTTGCGGTACCTTCTCGCCATGACCGACTGGCGGGAGCACGGCGTCCGCGTGGTCCACGCAGGCGAGCTCGACGCGAACACGCCGCAGACGCCCGGCATGTCGCGCGCGGCCGCCATCGACCACGCCCGGGCCGGCGCGCAGAAGCTGTGGGCCGGCACGGTGACGATCCACCCGAGCGCGAAGACGGGCGCGCACCACCACGGCGAGCTGGAGAGCGTCATCTACGTGGTGAAAGGCCGCGCGCGCATGCGCTGGGGCGACCGGCTGGAGTACATGGCCGAGGCGGGGCCGGGAGACTTCATCTACGTCCCGCCCTACGTCCCGCACCAGGAGATCAACGCCGCCGACGAGCCGCTCGAATGCGTGCTGGTGCGCAGCGGGCAGGAGCCGGTGGTGGTGAACCTCGACATCGAGGGCGTGGAGCAGCCGCAGGCGGTCGAGTGGGTCGACCCGATCCACAGGACGCGTCGCTAGGTCAAGGGCGGCGCGGCGCATCTCACGGTTGGGGAACGCGCCGCCGGCGCGCTAAGCTTGTCCGATGCCTGCCTGCCCCGTGTGCGACACCGACAATCCGCTGACCGCGGTCGAGTGCGAGAGCTGCGGGCGGGTCCTCCGCAGGCCCACCGAGGTGCCGGGATTCGCGCCACCCGTCGAGGGGCTCGACCCGACGCTGCACGCGGTGTCCGAAGTCGACGTCGAGCGCGTCCCGGACCTGGAGCCGACCGCGATCGCGCCGCGCTCGCTGCGCGCGCCCGAGGAGCGGCTGGAGGTCGAGCGGACGCCCTACGAGGCCGGAGGCGCAGCGCAGAACTGGTCGCCGGGGCCGATCGAGCTGGATCGCGGGCGCGACGAGGACACGGACCCGCGCACCGCGCCCCCCGTCGATTCCGGCTCGTGTCCCTGGTGCGGCGCGGCTTCGGCGTCCGCCGTGTGCGACTCCTGCGGGCGCCATCGCGCGCGCCACTTCTCCGCGCCGCTTCCTCCGCCGGACGCGCAGGCGCCCTCGCGCGACGCGGTGCTGTGCCCGGCGTGCTTCGCGCGCGTCGCACCCGGCGCGCGATGCGTCGAATGCGGCGTCCCCCTTCCCGTCCGACAAGCCTGATGCGCCATTCCCGTCACCGGGCCTTCAGGCCGCTGGATTGACTTGCCCGAGCTCGCGCGCCATAGACAGCCGCCGATGGTCCAGCGGCACGGCACCGAGGAGCTCGAGGCCGAGCTGCGGCGGCTGCAGGACGCTTCGCGCGCGCGCCATTCGGTCGACGGCTTCGCGCGCGCGGCGGTGGAAGGCTTCCTCTGGGCGGTGCTGATCGGCGTCTGCGGCAAGCTCGCGTGGGACTCGGCGCGGCTGCCGCTCTTCTTCTACCCGCTCGCGCTCCTCGACGCGTGGCTCCTGTGGGACGCCTGCCGCTCGTACCTTCGCGCGCGGAGCCAGCTCCGCGCCGAGCGGGCGGCGCTGCGGCGCCTGCGCGAGGTCCGCGCCGAGCTCGGGATCGATCCGCCGGAGGCGAGGCCGTGAGCGTGCAGCCCGGGCGCTTCATCGTCTTCGAAGGTCTCGACGGCGCCGGGACCACCACCCAGGCGCAGCTCCTCGCCGAACGGCTGCGCGGGCGCGGCCGCACCGTGCACCTCGCGCACCAGCCCAGCGAAGGTCCGGTGGGCCTGCTCATCCGGCAGATCCTGGCGGGCCGCGCCGCAACCCCGCAGGCCGACGGGAAGCTCGGCGTGGTGGACGAGCGCGTGATGGCGCTGCTCTTCGCCGCCGACCGCCTCGACCATCTCGACTCGCAGATCGAGCCGCGCCTCGCGCGCGGAGAGGACGTGATCCTCGATCGCTACATCTTGAGCTCGCTCGCCTACCAGGGCGCGAGCATCTCGCACGACTTCATCCAGGCGGCGAACCGCTACGCGCGCAAGGCGGACCTCACCTTGTTCCTCTACGTGCCGGCGGCCATCGCGCTGGAGCGGGTCAAGCAGCGCGGCGCGAAGCTGGAGCGGTACGAGACGTCGCAGCACATGCAGCAGATCGAGCGCGAGTACAATCGGCTGGTGGGGACGCTCGCGAGCGTGGTGTCGATCGACGGCACCCGGCCGATCCACGAAGTGGCGGAGGCCTGCGCGGGCGCCGTGCAGCAGCAGCTGGGGTAGGGGGAAGATGGCCGCGTCGTTCGCACAGCGCGAGAGCGTTCTCGGCGAGCTGCAGATCGTCCGCAAGATCCGCGAGACGGTGCGGCGCTGGTGGGGCATCGAGCTGTCCTTCACCGACGCCAAGGGGTTCGTCGTCGAGCACGGCAAGGGCATCGTCATCCCGCCCTCGAATCGCATGTGCACCGCCTGCCTCGGCGACCGGGTCGGGTTCCAGCGGTGCAACGAGAGCATCGAGAAGGCGGTGCGGAACTTCGGCAGCGATCCAGCGCCGGCGCGGCTGCTCGGACCGTGCCACATGGGGCTCGAGATCGTGGCGGCGCCCATCTCCTTCGGCGGCGAGCGCCAGGGCTCGCTGTTCGCCTGCGGGTTCGTGGTGGGCGAGAAGGTGGAGGCCGCGCGCACCTTCGCGGTGGACAACGCCCGGAGGCTGCAGCTCCCGGTGATCCAGCCGGAGCAGGCGTTCGACACCATCGCCCGCATCGAGGCGCGCGAGGTGCCGCGCCTCACCGACCTGATCGACACCACCGTGGAGGAGATCGCCGCCTACCAGAACGCGGTGGCCGAGCGGGAGCGCAACATCCAGGCGCTGCGGCGCGAGCTGACCGGGCGGTACCGCTTCGCCGACATCGTGGGAAAGAGCGCCCCCATGCAGCGGCTCTACGCGCTGCTCGACAAGCTGGTCGGCTCGGACATCACCGTGCTGGTCACCGGCGAGAACGGGACGGGCAAGGAGCTGATCGCCCGCGCCCTGCACTACAACGGGCCGCGCAAGGACAAGGCGTTCGTCGCCACCAACGCTTCCGCGCTCAACGACAACCTCCTCGAGAGCGAGCTGTTCGGCCACGTGAAGGGCGCCTTCACCGGCGCCGGGCGCGACAAGACCGGGCTCTTCAAGGTGGCGGACGGGGGCACGTTCTTCCTCGACGAAGTGGGCGACATGTCGCCCGCCATGCAGGTGAAGCTCCTGCGCGTCCTGCAGGAAGGGACCTTCGTGCCGGTGGGCGCCACCAAGCCCGAGCGCGTCGAGGTGCGCATCATCGCCGCCACCAACCGCGATTTGCGCGAGATGGTGGCGCGCCGCCAGTTCCGCGAGGACCTCTTCTACCGGCTGCACGTCGTCAACATCGAGGTGCCGCCGCTGCGGCAGCGCATCGACGATCTGCCGCTCTTGACGGAGCACTTCCTCCAGCAGGCCTCGGAGCGGACCGGGCGT
>JBJMQJ010000361.1:0-14932 GCA_045802765.1 Myxococcales bacterium | reverse complement strand
CCTTGAGGTTGATGTCCACGTTGAACTGCTCGCGCACCCGCAGCGCCAGCGCGTCGGGCTCCCACTCCTCGCTCTTCGACCGCGGCACCGCCTCGTCGACGATCTCGATGATCAGGTCCTCGATCAGGTCGTAGAGCTGCTCTTCCTGGTCCTTCCAGGACACCATCTTCTCGTGGCGCGTCTTCTTCTTGGTCTTGACGTCCTCGGTGAACCAGACCAGCGGGATGCCCGCTCCCGCCGCGAGCACCTCCTTGCGCATCCCGTAGATCGTCTTGCGCTGCTGGTTCATCACGTCGTCGTATTCGAGCAGGTTCTTGCGGATGTCGAAGTTCTGTCCCTCGACCCGCTTCTGCGCGCCCTCGATGGCCTTGGTGAGCCACGGGTGCTCGATCGGCTCGTTCTCCTGGACGCCGAACGTCTCCATCAGCTTGGAGATGCGGTCCGAGGCGAAGATCCGCATCAGGTCGTCTTCCAGCGACAGGTAGAACTTCGACGAGCCCGGGTCGCCCTGGCGGCCGCCGCGGCCGCGCAGCTGGTTGTCGATGCGCCGCGACTCGTGCCGCTCGGTGCCCAGGATGTGCAAGCCGCCGACGCCGACCACTTCGTCGTGCTCGGCCGAGCACTCCGCCCGGTAGCGCGCGAGCGCCGCGTCGTAGCGCTGCTTCCATTCGCCGTGCAGCTTGCCGAACTCCGCCTCCATCTCGGCGGCGGTCACGGGGGCGAACTTGCTCTCTCCGCTCTCCTTGGCGCGCGCAACCCGCTCCTGCACGAGCCGCCCCTCGATCTCCTCCGCGCTGGGCTCCTGCCCGGCCTCGCGCTTGGCGAGGAACTCGGGGTTGCCGCCCAGGAGGATGTCGGTCCCGCGGCCGGCCATGTTGGTCGAGATGGTGAGGCGACCCTTGCGCCCGGCCTGCGCGACGATCTCCGCCTCGCGCTCGTGCTGCTTGGCGTTCAGCACGTCGTGCGGGACGCCGCGCTTCTTGAGGAGCCCGGAGAGCACCTCGCTCTTCGCGATGCTCACCGTGCCGACCAGCACCGGCTGGCCCTTCTTCCACTTCTCCTCGATCTCGTTGCACACCGCGGTGAACTTCTCGCGCTCCGTCTTGTAGACCGTGTCCTGCTGGTCGGCGCGGATGTTCTTCTTGTTGGTGGGGATGACCAGCACCTCGAGGCGGTAGATCTTGTTGAACTCCTCGGCCTCGGTGTCGGCGGTGCCGGTCATGCCGCACAGCTTGGTGTAGAGGCGGAAGTAGTTCTGGAACGAGACCGTGGCGAGCGTCTGGTTCTCGTTCTCGATCTTGACGTTCTCCTTGGCCTCCACCGCCTGGTGCAAGCCGTCGGACCAGCGCCTTCCCGGCATCAGGCGGCCGGTGAAGTCGTCGACGATGATCACCTCGCCGTCCTTGACGACGTACTCGTGGTCCTTGCGGTACAGCGTGTGCGCGCGAAGCGCCTGCTCGACGTGGTGCAGCGTCTCGATCTGCTCCGGGTCGTAGAGGTTCCCGACGGCGAGCCTCGCCTCGACCTTCTCCACGCCTTCGTCGCTCAAGACCACCGATCGCGCCTTCTCGTCGACGGTGTAGTCGCGATCGCGGATGAGCCCGGGGATGACCTTGTTGATCTTGTAGTACTTGTCGGTGGATTCCTCCGAGGGACCGCTGATGATGAGCGGCGTGCGGGCCTCGTCGATGAGGATCGAGTCCACCTCGTCGACGATGGCGTAGTGCAGCTCCCGCTGCACGTAATCTTGAAGCCGGAACTTCATGTTGTCGCGCAGGTAGTCGAACCCGAACTCGTTGTTCTGGCCGTAGGTGATGTCGCAGCCGTACTCGTGCTGGCGCTGCTTGTCGGTAAGCCCGTGCACCACGCATCCGGTGGTGAGGCCCAGCGCGCGGTAGAGGCGGCCCATCCACTCGGCGTCGCGCCGGGCGAGATAGTCGTTGACCGTGACGACGTGGACGCCCTTCCCTTCCAGGGAGTTGAGCACGCAGGGGAGCGTGGCCACCAGCGTCTTGCCTTCGCCAGTCTTCATCTCCGCGATCATGCCGCGGTGAAGCCCCATGCCGCCGACGAGCTGCACGTCGAAGTGGCGCATGCCCAGCGCGCGCATGCTCGCCTCGCGGGTGACGGCGAAGCAGTCGGGCAGCAGGCGCTCGAGCACCGCCGACTTCTCCTTCTCGGGCGCGTCGGCGACTTCCTTGCGGAAGGCGCGGACCTGCTCGCGCATGCCCTCGTCGGAGAGCGACTTCGCCCAGCCCTCCCGCTCGTTGATGCGCGCCACCAGCGGCTGCATGCGGCGCAGCTCGCGCTGGTTCTTGGTGCCGACGATCTTCTTCAGGACGTAGTTGAACATGATGGGAAAACCTTGGTCGAGCGAAGCGGAGCGGACTGACGGCCGGGAGGCCGCGAGAGCGGGTGGACGCGCTACGAACGCGCGGCGGGAGGGGCCTGGCTAGGCGCCGGTCCCGACGGGGCGCGCCAAGCGGCTGCGCGCTCACCGGCCGGAGGAGCGCTCGCGGACTCGCGGCCGGCGGGGCGCGCGGCGGTCCGGCGCTCGACGCGGGCGGGCACCGCGCGGGACGCGGCGCGCTGCGCGAAGGCGGCGTGCTGCTGCTCGCCGGCGCCCCGGGCGGCGGCGAGCGACGCGCAGGCGAAGGCGCCCGGCGAGGCCAGGCCCATCAATACCGCCGCGCATGCTGCTGCAACCGCTCCGCGCAACCGTCCTCCGTTCTTGCAAAGCGTAAGCCGTGCGGCACACTTGTCAAGCGAACGGTCTGGTGGATCACCGCGAAGCGCGCGAAGGATTCACAAAAAACTTCGCGTGCTTCGCGCCCTTCGCGGTGATCCCACGGCTACTCTTCCAGGATGAACTTGCGCGGATTGTCCGCTACCCCGTTCACCCGCACCTCGTAATGCAGGTGCGGGCCGGTGGACCGTCCGGAATTGCCGACCGCCGCCACGACGTCGCTGCGGCGCACCTTCTGCCCCACCTTGACGTCGATGCGCAGCAGATGGCCGTAGCGGGTCTTCAGCCCGTATCCATGATCGAGCACCAGCACGTGCCCGTATCCACCTTCGAGCCCGCTGAACACCACCGTTCCGTCGGCGGGAGCGCGCACCGGCGTCCCCATCGCGGTGGCGATGTCGAGCCCTTCGTGCATCACGCGCTCGCCGGTGTACGGATCGAGGCGCACCGAATAGTCGGAGGTGACCCAGCCGCGCACCGGCCAGATGGACGGCGCCGACGCGAGCAGGGCCTGCTGGTCCTCGAAATAGCTCTTCAGGGAGCGGGCCTCCTGCTCCTGCACCTTGACCTTCTTGCCCAGGTCGTCGAGCTGCTTCAGCAGATCGCCCTGGTCCGCCGGCGCTGGAGCGGAGTCGCCGTCGGCGATCATCCGCCCCTCGCCGCCCACGGCGACGCCCTTCGTCATGCCCACCGCGCCCATGCCCGCCTGCGCCGGCTCGGTGGCGATGCCGCCGCCGACGAACTCCGGCCCCCCGCCGCGCGTCGGCTCCGGCGCGGCGATGCTGAGCTTCCGATCCGGGTCGTTGAGCTGGGTGATGTGGCGCAGGTTCGCGTTCAGCCGCTTGACGCGGTCGAGCTCGTCGTTGATGTGGGCGAACTTCTGTTCGGCCTCGCGCCACCGGTTCTGCAGCTCGAGGTTCTCGTCGCGCAGGACCTTGTTCTCGGCCACCTTGCCGACGACGTTGAAGTAGTGGGCCATCGCGCCCGCCAGCGCGGCGAGCACCAGACCCAGACAGAGGGCGGCGCGCACGAGCACCCGGTGCTCGACGCGGATCTTCTTCACCTTGGCGTCGCGATCCGGAACGACGAGGATCGTGTACGACTTGTCCAAGGACCTCCTCCTGCTCCCCTCGCCGACCCAGGCGCGCGGTCAATCGCGCGGCACGGCCGCCTTCCCACCAACCTTCCGCCGGCGCGGCCGCTTCCCGCGGTGTCCAGGCCCCGGACCGTCAGCAAGTTGGGCGCGCGGGCGACCGGCCGCAAGCTTGCGTCCAGTATCGGATTCTCAGACGAGCGGTCAACTCAATCGTCACTGGTCGGGTGAGCAGCGGGTGCGCGAGCGCGCACCTTTCCGCCGGGTGGTGCACACCGAGCGTCGCCGATCCGACGGATCAGGCGACGGGATGGACCACGATCACGGTGATGTTGTCGTCGCCGCCGCGCTCGTTGGCGAGGTCGACCAAGGCGCGGCAGGCGCGGTCGGGATCGTCGTGCCGCAAGAGCTGCGCGCCGATCTCGTCGTTGTCGACCAGATTCGACAACCCGTCGGAGCAGAGCAGATACCGGTCGCCCGGCCTGGTCTCGAATCCGATCAGATCGACGAGCACGTCCTCCTCGAACCCGACCGACCTGGTGATGATGTTCTTCAGCCGGCTGTGCCGCGCCTCGTCGGGCGTGAGGAGCCCGGCGCGGACCTGCTCGTTCACCAGCGAGTGGTCCTCGGTGAGCTGCACCACCTCGCCGTCGCGCACCGCGTACGCGCGGCTGTCGCCGACATGACCCAGGATGGCGAGATCGCCGTGCAAGAGCAGGGCGATGCAGGTCGTGCCCATCCCCTGCAGCTCGGGATTCGCGCGCGAGGTCCGGTACACCGCCGCGGACGCGCCCTCGATGGCCTCGCGCAACGCTCCCGCGAGCGGCGCGTCGGCCAGCGCGGCGCTGGAGGCGAACGGATCGTCGGGGCGCATCCGCGAGCCGAGCAGCTCGCGCTCTATGGTCTGGACCGCCAGCCGGCTGGCCGTCTCACCTCCGGCGTGGCCTCCCATGCCGTCGCAGACGACGTGCAGCCCGAGGTCCTCGTTGATGAGCCAGCTATCCTCGTTGTGCTCGCGCTTCATCCCGGTATCGGTCCGGGCCGCGCTGCGGAACGCGCTCAGGGCTGGCTCTCCTTGTGCAATCGTCGAGTCTATACCTCACCCCGCTTTCCGCGCGGACGTCGCGCGCCGCGCCCGCGCCTTCTGGAGCAGCTCGCGCGCGTGCTCGAGCGCCACTTGCGTGGCCTGGCCGGACAAGAGGCGCGCCAGCTCCTGCACCCGCGCCTCGCCGTCCACCGCCGCGACGCGGCTGTGCGTTCGGCCGCGGCGCACTTCCTTTTCGGCTACCTGGTGCCGCTCCGCGAACACGGCGATCTGGGGCAGGTGTGTGATGCAGATCACTTGCCGGCCGTGCGCCACCGCGAGGAGCGCGCGCCCGACGGCGTCGGCGGTGGCGCCGCCGATGCCCGCGTCGACCTCGTCGAAGAGGTAGGTGTCCACGTCGTCGGCTTCCGCGAGGACGCGCTTCACGGCGAGGAGCACCCGAGACAGCTCGCCGCCCGAGGCGATCCGGGCCAGCGGCCGCAGCTCCTCTCCCGGATTCGGCGACAGGAGGAGCTCGGCCGACTCGAGCCCCCGCGGGCCCAGAACCTCGCCCTCGGCTGGAATGCCGCCCTCGCCCGGCGGACCGAATCTGACGGAGATCTCCGTCCGCGCCATCCCCAGCGCCGACAGCTCGGCGGCGACCGCCCGCGAGAACCCGGCAGCCGCCGCGCGCCGCTTGTCGGACAACGCCCGGCCGAGGCGCAGCGCCTGCGCCGCGAGCTCGCGCACCCGGGCCTCGGCCGCGGCGAGCGCTTCGTCGTGGTGCTCGAGCGATTCCAGCTCGCTCTTCATCGTCTCTCGCCGCTGCAGCGCCGCCGCCAGGCTCCCGCCGTGCTTGCGCGACAGCCGCCGCAACAGCTCGAGCCGCTCGTCGATGGCTTCCAGCCGCTGCGGATCGCCGCCCGCGCGCCCGGCGTACCGCGACAGCGTACGCGCCGCCTCGTCCAGCTCGGCCGCGGCCCCGCGCACCGCGGCGGCCACCGGCGCGAGCGACGGATCGATTGCCGCCATCTCGTCGAGGCGCTTGCACGCCCGCGAGGCCGCGACCACGGCCGCCTCGTCGCCCGAGCGGAGCAGCGCCTCGGCCTCCTCGGCTCCGCCGCGCAGCTTCTCGGCGGCGGCCAGGACCCGGCGCTCATGCGCCAGCGCCTCGTCCTCGCCTGCCTTGGCGTCGGCCTTCTCCAGCTCGTCGAGCTGGTACCGCAGGAAGCTGGCCCGCTCGGCCCGCGCGCTCTCGTCGGAGTCGAGTCGCGCCCGCTCGCGCTCAGCTTCGGCCAGCGCGGCAAAGGCAGCCTCGTACTCGCCGCGCGAGAGGCGCGCGTACCCGTCGAGCATGGTGAGATGGGTCTGCGCATCGAGGAGGCCGACGTGCTCGTGCTGGCCCGAGATGTCGAGCAGCCCGCGCGTCGCCTGGGCGAGCTGCGCGGCCGTGGCCAGAGCTCCGTTGACCCAGGCGCGGCTACGGCCCTCGCGCTGCACCGTGCGTCGCACCACCATCTCGGCGCCGGCGGCTGGGAGGCCGAGCCCGGAGAGCCGCGCGTCGGTGGCCGCCGGATCACGCGGGCGGAACAGCGCCTGGACCTCGGCTTCGTCGGCGCCGGTCCGAACCGCCTCGACCTGGGCACGCCCGCCCAGCACGAGGTGGAGCGCGTCGACCAGGATGCTTTTCCCCGCCCCGGTCTCGCCCGTGAGCACGTTGAAGCCGGGCGCGAAATGCGCCTCCAGCTCGTCGATGATGGCAAAGGCGCGCACGCGCAGCAGCTCCAGCATGGCCGCACACCTTAGCAGAGGCGTCCGACATTTCTGCCGGGCTGGCGGCTGGCCGCGGCGGCTGGGGGAAAGCCGGGCCCGAGCGCGTTCCTTGCTGCGTGCTAGCATCGCTCCGATGGCCGACGCCAGCCTTGCCGAGCTGCGCGAGCTGACCGAGCACGCCCTCGCGGACGGGCTGCGCGACGCCCAGCGCGGACGCTGGCGGGAGCTGGTGGCCGAGCTCCTCGGACGCAGCCAGTCGCACGAGGGCACGCGCCAGCACATCCGGGCCGCGGCCGGCCTCGACGTCCACGTGCTGGAGCCGGACGACCTGATGGGCCTGGTCACCAGCACCATCGGCGCCGGGGGCCTGTCGATGGCGATGCCCGCTCCGCCGCCGGTGGGGACCCCACTCGCGCTCTCCATCAAGGTGCCGCAGCGGAAGGTGCCTCTCTTCATCAAGGCGCAGGTCGCCTGGTCGCGCGAAGGCGAGATCGGCGCCGTCTTCACCGATGCGGTGCAGAGCGATCGCGAGCTCCTGGAAGCCATCGCCGTACGTTCCCTGATGGCACCGGGCGGGATGCTGCCTCCGTGAAGGTGCTGCACGACGACGTGTTCCGGCGCCTGTGCCGCGCCCGCGACCTGGTCCACGAGCGCTCCGCCGAGCCTCTCACCGTCGTCCGGCTCGCCCGCGCCGCAGGCCTCTCGCGCTACCACTTCCTGCGGCTGTTCCGCGACGCGTTCGGCGCGACCCCGCATCAGTACCTGATGCGCGTCCGGCTGGAGCGCGCGCGCAAGCTGCTCGCGGCCGACGCCGCGTCGGTGACCGACGTCTGCCTGGAGGTGGGGTTCTCCAGCCTGGGGTCGTTCAGCACGCTCTTCGCCCGGCGCATCGGCATGCCGCCGAGCGGGTACCGCAAGAAGGTGTACCGGGCGCGCGAGCTGCCGGGCGGGGTGTCTCGCCTGTACGTCCCGGCGTGCTTCCTCATTGGCCTCGGGCCAGGCGAGTAGTTTCGCAATTTGCGAGAAGCACGGCGGAAAGGCCCTCTGTGAAAAGAAACGGCCGCCCTATCGGCGGCCAGTGATGGAGGAACACATGATCCAGAGGGTCTCGCACATGGCCGTGTACGTGCTCAGCCAGGAGAGCGCCTGCGAGTTCTACGTGAAGAAGCTCGGCTTCGAGGTCCGGACCGACGCGAAGATGGGCGATTTCCGCTGGCTCACCGTAGGTCCCAAGGGGCAGCCGGACCTGGAGATCACCCTCATGGAGGTCAAGCCGGGCCCGATGCTGGACGAGGCGCGCTGCAAGACGCTGCGCGACCTGATCGAGAGAGGCACCTTCGGCTTCGGCGTCTTCGAATCGGCCGACGTGCGCAAGACATACGACGAGCTGAAGGCGCGCGGCGTCGAGTTCGTGTCCGAGCCGAAGGAGCGGCCATACGGAATCGAGGCGCTCTTCAAGGACGACTCGGGGAACTGGTTCAGCCTGAGCCAGCACACCCCCGTCCGCTAGGGCGGTCCTCGGCTACCTTGCTCCCCATCGCAGCTTCTGCCGGAGGATCGCGAACGGGTCCAGATCGGGGTTCTTGAGCAGCGCGGTGCGATGCGCCGCCGTGCGGATTTCCACTTCGTCGCCGGCCTGCAAGTGGCGGCCCAGCGAGCCGTCCAGGGTGACGAACATCTCTCCGCGCGAGGCGAGGCGCACGCGGATCGGCAGGTCCGCCGGGAGGACCACCGGACGCTGCGTCAGCGCGTGCGGGCAGATGGGCGTCAGCAGGATGGCGTCGAGGGTGGGGTAGACGATGGGACCGCCGGCGCTGAGCGAATACGCGGTGGAGCCCGTCGGAGTGGCGACGATCAGCCCGTCCGCCTCGTAGGTCGCGGCTTCGCTGCCGTCGACCGACACCTCCAGCTGGGCCAGCCGGCTGAGCGCGTCGCGCGAGACGACCACGTCGTTCAGCACCGCTCCGGAGAGCAGGACCTGCCCGCCGCGGCGCACGTCGGCCGAGAGCATCAGGCGGCGCGAAGCGTGCAGCTTGCCGGCGAGCGCCGCTTCCAGCGCGTCCCACACGCGGTCGCGCGGGAACTCGGTCAGGAAGCCCAGCGTCCCCATGTTCACGCCCAGGATGGGCACCTCGCGGCCCGCGCACAGACCGGCCGCGTGGATGAGCGTGCCGTCCCCGCCGAGCACCACGATGAGCTCGGCGCTCGCGGCGAGCTCCCGGCCAGGTGCCGAGGAAGTGCCGGAGACCGCTGCCTCGATTTCGACGAGGGCCTTGACGCCTCGAGCGGTGAGGCGGACCACCATCTCGCGCGCCAGTTGGGCCGCGGCCTCGCTGTGCAGCCGGGGGACGATGCCGACCATGCGCATCGCGCGACTCTACCAAACCCGCCCCGATCCCGACCTACCGAGGCGCCGCCACTCCGCCAAGTTACAATGTCGCGATGCCTCCGACGTACATGCCGCGGGGCCGCTCGGGTCGCGGGCAAGCGGGCGACCTGTTCCGGTCGGCGGCGTCGCGCGACCCGCGCGTCGTGCCGCTCGCCGAGCGGATGCGGCCGCGCACGCTCGAGGAAGTGGTCGGGCAGAAGCACATCCTGGGACCGAACACGCTCTTGCGCGAGGCGATCGAGAGCGACCAGGTCCCCTCGATCATCCTGTGGGGCCCGCCCGGCACGGGGAAGACGACCCTCGCCCGGGTCGTTGCCTCCGCCACGCGCGCCGACCTGGTCGCGCTCAGCGCCGTCGAAAGCGGCATCAAGGACATCCGCGAGACGGTCGCCGGGGCGGAGATCCTCCTGGGCGAGCAGCACCGGCGCACCCTGCTGTTCATCGACGAGATCCACCGCTTCAACAAGGCGCAGCAGGACGCGCTCTTGCCGCACGTCGAGAAGGGCACCGTTACGCTGATCGGCGCGACCACCGAGAACCCGAGCTTCGAGGTGAACTCCGCGCTGCTCTCCCGGTGCAGGGTGTTCGCGCTGCGGCCCCTCGAGGAGCACGAGCTGCGCGAGTTGGTCCTGCGCGCGGTTCGCGACGAGGAGCGGGGTCTGGGCCGGACCGGGGTGCGCCCCTCCGACCCCTTCCTCGATCACGTGGTCCGCCATTCCAGCGGAGACGCGCGCCGCGCCCTCAACGCGCTGGAGGTCGCCGCCGCCCGGGCCCAGGCGGAGAAGCGGACCGAGCTGACCGAGAAGGACGCCGAGGAGGCGCTGCAGCAGAAGACGCTCCTCTACGACAAGTCGGGGGACGCGCACTACGACACCATCAGCGCCTTCATCAAGTCGCTGCGCGGCTCCGATCCGGACGCTGCCGTCTACTACCTCATCCGCATGCTGGAGAGCGGCGAGGAGCCGCGCTTCCTGCTCCGGCGCATGGTCATCTTCGCCAGCGAGGACGTGGGAAACGCCGACCCGCGCGCCCTGCAGGTCGCCGTCGACGCGCTGCGCGCGTTCGAGCTGATCGGGCTGCCGGAAGGCGTTTTGCCCATGACGCAGGCGGCGGCGTTCCTCGCCACCTGTCCGAAGAGCAACTCCGTCCTGACGGCGTACGCCAAGGCGCGTTCGGCGGTCCTGGAGCGCGGGCCGCTGCCGGTCCCGCTCAAGCTGCGCAACGCGCCCACCCCGCTGATGAAGTCGATGGGCTACGCGGGCGGGTACCGCTATCCCCACAACTTCGAGGGGCACTACGTCCCCGAGGAGTACCTCCCGGACGAGCTGCAAGGGAGCCGCTTCTACGAGCCGAGCGAGTCGGGGGAGGAGGCGCGCATCAAGGAGCGTCTCGAGACGCTGCGCAAGGATCGCGAGAAGAAATAGACGACGCGCAGTGTGTGTGCGATTTGGTTCCGCGGAAGGCGGACCTCCGGTACAACGTCGCCTCCCCGATGCTCGACCTCTCCCGGCTGAACCCGCAGCAGCGCGCGGCCGTGCTCCACACCGAAGGTCCGTTGCTGGTCCTCGCCGGCGCGGGGTCGGGCAAGACGCGCGTCATCGCCCACCGCGTCGTCCACCTGCTCGACCGCGGCGTGGCGGCGCGCGCCATCCTCGCGGTCACCTTCACCAACAAGGCGGCAGCGGAGATGCGCGAGCGCATCGCGCGCCTTGCGGGGCATCGGGAGCGGTGCCGGGGGCTCACCGTCTCCACCTTCCACGCTTTCGGCGTGCGGGTCCTGCGCGAGCAACGGGCGCGGCTCGGCCTGCCGGAGCGGTTCGCGATCTTCGACGCCGGCGATCAGGCGGCGCTGGTGAAGCGCCT
Source organism: Myxococcales bacterium (assembly GCA_045802765.1). GTDB lineage: Bacteria > Myxococcota > Myxococcia > Myxococcales > 40CM-4-68-19 > VBKO01. The sequence continues at coordinate 4,044 of JBJMQJ010000361.1, read as the reverse complement.
CCTGCGCGAGGTGAAGGTCGACGATCGCCGCTTCGACGCCGGGCGCGTCCTAGCCATCGTCTCACGCCTGCGGACCTCTGGCGACGCCCGGCACCCGGACGACGAATACGAGCTGATCGCCGCCGAGCTGAAGCCGCGGTACGAGCTGGGGCTGCGCGCCATGGGCGCGGTCGACTTCGACGATCTGCTGCTGCTTCCCATCCGGCTGTTCGAGGATCGCGAGGTGCTGGAGCAGTACCAGCGGCGCTACCGATACCTGCTCGTCGACGAGTACCAGGACACCAACGACGCGCAGTTCCGGCTGCTTTCGCTGCTGGCGGGCATGCGCCGCAACCTGTGCGCGGTGGGGGACGACGATCAGAGCATCTACGCCTGGCGCGGCGCGCAGGTGCGCAACATCCTCGCGTTCGACGCCAGCTTCCCGGGCGCGGCCGAGGTGTTCCTCGAGCAGAACTACCGTTCGACCGGCGCGATCCTCGAGGCCGCCAACGCGGTCATCGGCAAGAACCCGGGGCGCAAGCCCAAGCGGCTGTGGACCGACCGGGGGCGGGGCCCGAACGTGCGCCTCGTCCGGGCGCCCGACGACGACGCCGAGGCGCGCTCCGTGGCGGACGAGGTCCTGCGCATCGCCTACGAGGACAAAGTGCCGCTCGGCGAGATCGCCGTGCTCTACCGCACCAATGCGCAGGCGCGGCCGCTGGAGGAGGCGCTGCGCCTCGCCGGCGTCCGCTACCGCGTGGTCGGCGGAACTTCGCTCTTCGACCGCAAGGAAGTGCGCGACCTGATCGCCTACTTGCGCGCCGCGCTGAACCCGCGCGACGAGGTCTCGCTGCTGCGCATCGTGAACGTCCCGTCGCGCGGCATCGGCGATCAGACGGTTGCCCGTGCGCAAGAGCTGGCACGGGCGCGCGGCGTCCCGGTCTGGGAGGTGCTGTCCGCCGGAGCCTCGGAGCTGGGCCACGCGGCGCAGCGAATCGCGGACTTCGTCGCCGTCCTGCAGCGGTACGCCGAGCGGCTTTCCCGGACCGGCTTCTCCGCCGCCGCCCGGGAACTGTGCGAGGAGGTGGGGCTTTTCGAGGAGGCGCGCCGCGGGGCGCAGAGCGCGCAGGCGCAGGCGCGGCGGGTCGAAGCCCTGGAGGGGCTCTTGCGCCAATTGGCTGAGTTCGAACGGGCCAACAGCCCCTCGACCTCGCCCTCCTCCTCGAATTCGACTTCGACCTCCCCCTCGACCTCGACCTCGACCTCCGCGTCGACCTCCCCCTCGACCTCGACCCCGACCGCAACCCCGCCCGCAGACGAGAACGACGACGACCAGCCATCCGGCCTCCCGGGCTACCTCGCCCGCCTCGCGCTCGACTCCCGCGAGGCCGACGCCGCGCCCGGCGATGCCGTCACCCTGATCACCCTCCACGGCGCCAAGGGCCTGGAATGGCGCTGCGTTTTCCTTTGCGGCCTGGAAGAAGGCCTCCTCCCCCACTCGGGCCGTGGCTTCGACGACGCTTCCGCCGAGCCTTCCGCGGACGGTGTCGCCAACCTGGAAGAGGAGCGCCGCCTCGCGTATGTCGGCATGACCCGCGCCCGCGAGCGGCTGACGCTCACCTACGCGGCGCAGCGGCTCCGGCGCGGCAAGCTGGTCCCCCGAACGCCCAGCCGCTTCCTCGACGACCTGCCAGCCGAGCTGGTGGATCGCCTCGATCTCGCCGGACCCACCGCGGCCGGCCCCGCCGACCTCCAAACCCGCAAGGCCCGCAGCTTCTTCGCGGACATGGACGCCCTGCTTTCCGGGAAGAATCCGGAGGGCGGGGAACGTTGACACGCTGCTCCAGATCCAGTACAGAACGCCGCCTTTTGGAGAGAAGGGCCGCATGAAGACCGTGATGGGCAGCAAGCAGACCGTCCAGCGCAACTGGGTGGTCATCGACGTGAAGGACAAGGTGCTGGGACGCGCCGCGACGACCATCGCGAGCGTCCTGCGCGGCAAGCACAAGCCTATCTTCACGCCGCACGCGGACTGCGGCGACTTCGTGGTGGTGGTGAACGCCGAGAAGGTCCGCCTCACGGGCAAGAAGTGGCAGGACAAGACGTACATCCACCACACGCAGTATCCGGGCGGGTTCCGCGAATACACCGCCGAGGAAGCGGTGGCGCGCCATCCCACGCGGCTGGTCGAGGACGCCGTCCGGCGCATGCTGCCGCGCACGAATCTCGGCCGCGCCTTGATGAAGAAGCTGAAGATCTACGCCGGCGACAAGCACCCGCACGCGGCGCAGAAGCCGGCCGCGATGGAAGCGGCGGACGCCTAAGCCGCCGGCGGTCTGCGCCGGCGCTTTGCAAAGGAAAGTAGATGGCCACGAAGGAGCTGCTCGTCACCGCCACGGGACGGCGCAAGGAGTCGATCGCGCGCGTCCGCCTGAAGCCCGGCTCGGGTGAGTTCGTCGTCAACGACCGCACCCTCGACGACTACTTCGGGCGCGAGACCAGCAAGATGATCCTCAAGCAGCCGCTCGAAGTGGTCGAGCAGCTCGGCAAGGTGGACATCGCGGTCAACGTGGTGGGCGGCGGGCTTTCGGGCCAGGCCGGTGCCATCCGTCACGGAATCAGCCGCGCCCTGACCAAGCTGAACCCGGACTTCCGCCCCGCGCTGAAGAAGGCCGGGTTCCTCACCCGCGACGCTCGCGTCGTCGAGCGCAAGAAGTACGGCCGCCCCGGCGCCCGCAAGCGGTTCCAGTTCTCCAAGCGCTAGCCGCCGCCGATAGGGCGGCGCTACGCCTGTCCGCCCAACGCTTGTCCGCCCTACGCTCGCCCGCGCTCTCGCGCACCTATCGGTTGCGCTTCGTCGTCGCCGCGCTAGGATGCGCCGCCTCTCAAGCGGAGGTCCATCATGGCGAAGCCGATTCCAGAAGGGCTGCACAGCGTCACGCCGAACCTGACGGTCGAGGGCTGTGCGGAGGCAATCGAAACCTGGAAGAAGGCGTTCGGCGCCGAGGAGCTGATGCGCGCGCCCGACCCGAGCGGAAAGAAGATCTGGCACGCATCCGTGCGCATCGGCGACTCGGTCATCTTCTGCAACGACTACTCGGCCGAGATGAAGGCGGACGCTCCCCGGCAGGCGCGCCTGTGGATCTACCTGGGCGACGTCGACCGGGCCTTCCAGCGGGCGAAGGACGCAGGCCTCAAGGCGGTGATGCCTCCCGCCGACATGTTCTGGGGCGATCGCATCTCCGAGGTCCAGGACCGCTGGGGCAACCAGTTCGTCATCGCCCAGCACGTCAAGGATCTCTCCCCGGCGGAGATGAAGAAGGCCCAGGACGACTTCGTGGCGAAGACGCGGAAGTAGCCAGGCGCCTCCGAGCGGCGGCACCAAATCTCACGGCGAACGCGCGATGCGCGGGTCACGGTCCGGGCATCGCGCGCAGCCATCCCCACCGCAAGAGCCACGTCCGCGGCTCGACGACAATCTGCGTTTCCCACCCCGACGACATCGGATCGATGGCGTGATCGCGGCTCCGGTGACGAACCAAGCGTGGCGGAGCTTGCGATGACGCGGCGATTCCGGTGACACGTGAGCGCGGCTGCGGTCCAAAGGCGCTTCGAGCGCCGCACTGGAGCACGCCTCTAACGCACTGCGCTCCGCCCCGGGGCGGACAAATCCGCGGAGGCGGGGGGTGGCTCCATCGGACAAGTTACGTATGTGCGTCGTTTGCGATTGACAGCTTCGGTACGTCGCCTCGGAGACCGCGCGTGGGGCGCCGTCGCAAGGCATTGTCGTCGCCGGGGGTGCGTGGAGAGCGGCCATCCAGCCCAGGTTCTCCGCGCGGGTCGACCTGACCATCCAGCACGCACGCGCGGACTCCAGAGGGCTCGGAAAAAACATCGTGCTACGAGAGCACGCATGAGCCTGTCGTTCGAGCCTCGGATCCGCGAATGTCGAAGACACAAAGACTTGAAGCCTGCGCTTCATCGATTAGCCTCGGCCCACCGCCGATTGGCGACGTAAAGCACCGCGGGAGCCTCCCCGCGAGGGCGGCGGCTTCCGCTCGACGT
>JBJMQJ010000360.1:0-13825 GCA_045802765.1 Myxococcales bacterium | reverse complement strand
GGCGCCCGGACCGACCATCGCGGCCACCTGCGGCACCACGCCGGAGAGCACCACCTGTTCGCGGAAGAGGTAGCCCGTGTCGGCGAACGAGCTGACGATCGCCGCCTCGTCGACGTCGGCCGACAGCCGCGCGCCGGCCGAGTCGACCAGCCAGATCATCGGGATCCGCTCGCGGAGCGCCAGCTCGCGCAGGCGTGCCACCTTTCGCTCGCCGACGGGCCCGATGCTGCCGCCGTGCACGGTGAAGTCGTAGGAGGCGACGCAGCAGGGCCGCCCGCCGATGAATCCGGTCCCGCACACCACGCCGTCGGCCGGCGAGGCCCTTTCCGCTTCTTCCGGCAGCTGCCCGAGGTGGGTGGCAAGAAGCCCGATCTCGACGAAGCTGCCGGGATCGAGCAGCAGCTCGAGCCTCGTGCGCGCGTCCAGCTTGCCGCGTTCGCGCTGCCGGCGCAGCCGCTCCTCGCCGCCCATCCGCAGCGCCTCCGCCCTGCGGCGGCGCAGCTCCTCGACCTTGTCGCGCATCGACATACCCGATGGGTAATTACCACCATTTCCCTACATTTGCTCCATCGCGATCGATAATCCGGATGTTTGACCCTCTGTAGAATGGTGGTCTAGCGTGAACCGACCCCCATGCCCCTGTCGGCCTCTCCGCAGCCTTCGTCGACCGCCGAGGGGGACCCGCTCATCGGGCGCACCGTCAACGATCGGTACCGGATCGTCGAGGCGATCGGCCAGGGCGGCATGGGTCGCGTCTACAAGGCGCTGCAGACGCCGCTCGACCGCGTCGTGGCGCTCAAGATCCTCGGCGCCGGCCACGAACGCGATCCCAACTTCTACAAGCGGTTCTTCCTCGAGGCATCGGTCACCGCGAAGCTCACGCATCCGAACACCATCACCCTCTACGACTACGGACGCACAGACGACGGCATCTTCTTCATCGCGATGGAGTTCCTCGACGGCCGCACGCTGTCGCAGGCGATGCAGCAGGAGGGGCCGCTGGCGCAGGAGCGCGTCATCCACGTCGCTCAGCAGATCTGCCGCTCGGTGCGCGAGGCGCACGCGCTGGGGATCATCCACCGCGACCTCAAACCCGCGAACGTCATGCTGCTGCGGCAGCACGACGATCACGACTTCGTCAAGGTGCTCGATTTCGGCCTCGTGAAGTTCTTCCAAGGCGACAATCCCGACGGCGAAATCACCAACGCCGGGACCTTCATGGGGTCGCCGCACTACATCGCGCCGGAGCAGGCGCGCAACCAAGGCCCCGACCAGCGCTGCGACCTGTATTCGCTGGGCATCCTGCTCTACCAGATGCTCACCGGAAAGGTGCCGTTCACCGCCCCGAACCCGGTGGACATCATCCTGAAGCACCTGCACGAGGCGCCGGTGCCTCCGCGCGAGCTCCGCCCCGACCTGGTCATCGACGCGCAGCTCGAGGCGATCGTGCTGCGCTGCATGGCGAAGGATCGCGCGGACCGGTTCCAGTCGATGGACGAGCTGCTGGTGGCCCTCAAGCTGCTTCGCCAGCAGCTCACCGGGACCCCCGGAGCGCCGCATCCAGCCGCGCCGCCGATCACTCCGGATTCGGTCCACCCGGTCGCGCCCCGGATCCCCTCCGCGCCCGTGCCTTCGCCGCCCGCGGCGGCAATGACCCCGGTGAGCAGCTCGCGCGCCGCGCGGCCGCCGCCTCTTCCGCCGGACGCTCTCCGGGAACGCGCGCGCTGGCATCGATTCACCGGCATGGGCGATCCGCCGTCTTCGGTCCAGTCGATCTGGTTCGCAACCGGCGCCGCGGTGCTGGCGGCGGCGGCGCTGGCAGTGTGGATGGGAAGCGCGCGGCGGCAGCGACCCAGGCCGATGGTCACCGTCGAGCACGGCGCTCCGGTAGTGGTCGCGCCGCCGGCGCCGCCACCGCATCCCGCCTATCAGCCCGCGAGCGCCGGGGTGACGTTGGTGACGCTCACCAGCGCGCCGTCCGGCGCCGAGGTGAACGATGCCGACGGACGCGCGCTGGGCCGCACGCCCATGGACCTCCCCGTGAGCGCAGGGAGGCCGCTGCAGCTGGTGTTGAAGCTCGACGGGTACAAGGCGTTCCCGGTGGTGCGCAGGTCGCTCTCGGGAGACCGCATCGCGATCGCCGCCACGTTGAAGAAGGAACCCTCCAAGGTCGAGCCGCAGCCGCCGCCCGTGCGGCGGGCCGTCGGCTACAAGGACGACCCGTACTGAGGACGATCCCATGAGGCACACGATGCACCCCTCGCAGATCTTCCTCCGGCACGGCATCTCGCGCGGCCTCATCTTCGGCGTGGCGCTCGCGCTGCTCGTCGCGCCCACCGCGCTCGCCGACGTGCGCAGCGAGGCGAAGCGGCACTTCCGCGACGGCATGGCGCTGATCGCGTCGGGGCAGGTGGAGCGCGGCATCGCCGAGCTGAAGCAAGCCTACGCCATCAAGCCGCACGCGGACCTGCTCTACAACATCGCTCGCGCCTACGTGGACCTGGGCAGGATCCCCGAGGCGCTCGACTACTTCCAGCGCTACGTCGGGACCGACCCCGACGACCGCGCGCAGGTCGAAGCCGTCATGGCACGGCTCTCCGGCGCCATCGGCGTGCGGGCGCCCGCCGCGCAGGCGCCGCCGGCCCCGGCCGTCGACACGGCGCAGCTCCTCGCCGCATTGCAGGAGCTGATCGAGCGGAACAAGGCGCCGGCGACGCTCGCTGCCTCGAAAGCCGGCCCTGGGCGCGCCGCTCCGTCCGCCGCGCTGGCCCCGGCGGAGAAGGACGAAGAAGGCATGTTCGAGGCGACCTCGGTGACGGCGCGGACGCGCGCCACCGCGCGGGAGATCGCTTCGGCGCTGGAAGGCGGGCGCACCGACGAGGACATCTTCGAGGAGCAGGTGGTGACCGCGGGAGTGCACAGAAGCTCCGAGGCGAAGGCCCCGGCGTCGTTGACGGTGATCACCGCCGACGAGATTCGCCTCACCGGGGCCTCGACGATCCCGGAGATCCTGCGGCGGGTTCCCGGCGTCGACGTCGCCGAGATGAACCCGTCGGACACCAACGTTTCGGTGCGCGGCTTCAACCGGCGCATCGCGAACAAGGTGCTGGTGCTCGTCGACGGGCGGAGCGTGTACCAGGACTTCCTCGGCGCGACGCTCTGGCCGCTGCTCGACGTGTCGGTGCAAGACGTCGCGCGCATCGAGGTGATCCGCGGCCCGGGCTCCGCGCTCTACGGAGCCAACGCGTACGCAGGCGTGGTGAACATCATCACCAAGACCGGCGACGAGGTGAACGGCGGCCGCGCGTTCCTCCAGACGGGAAACTACGGGACGCTGCAGGGATCGGTCTCCGCCGGCGGGCGCAACGGCAAGCTGACCTACCGCACGAGCCTCGCCTACGATCGTGCCGACAAGTGGACCGAGGAGGCCCCCGCGGGCTTCAGCTCGCAGTTCTCGCAGCCCGGCCGCAGCCGCGAGATCCAGCGCGCCGAGGTCGCGGCCGATTACCAGTCGAGCGGCCTGCAAGTCCGCGCCGGCGCGGGCTTCGACAACATGAACGCGATGGAAGTCTTCCCGCTCGGCTCGCTGCGCACCTTCGGCAACGAAGGGCAGGGCGGATTCGTCCGCGCCGAGGCGAGCTACGGGGAAACGGACGTCAAGGTGTACTGGAACGCGCTGCGCATGCGCTCCGGCCCCGAGTTCTGGCCTAGCGTCCTGCCGTCGATCCTGGCCAGCGTGCGCTCGGACGTGATCGACGCCTCCGCGCGCACCGGCCTTTCCTACCAGCTGCTGGGGCGCCACCGCTTCAACTTCGGGGCGGGCTTCCGCTACTCGACCGTCGACTGGGGCTTCCTTGCCCAGCGTGCCGACGGCGGGACGCGCTACAAGCAGGAGCACTTCAGCGGGTTCCTGCAGGACGAGTGGGAACCTTCCCGGAGCGTCACGGTGACGCTCAGCTACCGCGTCGATCGCCACCCGCTCCTCGCCGATCAGCGCATCACCGCCGGAGGCCTCGTCCACTCGCCGCGCGGCACCGTCCTGGTGGAGGTCGTTCGCGACCAGTTCCTCCGCTTCACCGCGGGAACGGCCTTCCGCGCGCCCACCTTCCTGGAGAGCTACGCGAACCTCTTCGCGCCGGTGGTGCCCGGCGCGGGCATCCGGTTCCAGGGCGACCTGAGCTTGAAGCCCGAGGAGATGCTGCAGGCGGAGCTCGGCTACAAAGGCCGCATCGGCGACCGTCTGACGCCGGAGGCGGTGGTGTACGTCGAGCGGGTGCGGAACCTGATCACCGACGGAGCGTTGCAGGCCGCGCCTCCGGGCAGCTCGTCCGGCGGGCAGACCGTGCTCGGGTTCACCGGGTTCCAGAACGAGCCGAACCTCTTCGTCGGCGTCGGCGCGGAGCTGGGCTTGCGCTACCAACCGACCGACGGCGTCGACGTCGGCGTGAACTACTCGTTCGAGAAGCTCTCCGACTGCACCTCGACCTGCACGACCGATCACGCTGCCGCGAACCAATCGTCCGCGACCGTCGCCAACACCGCGCAGCACAAGCTCAACGTGGTTGCCACCTGGCGAACGCACGCGAACTTCGACCTGGGAGTCAACGCGCACTACGTGTCGGCCGTCACCTGGTTCGAGAAGTCTTTCGACCCCAGCGCGCCTGCCGGCGTCGTGCTCGCGCCGTACGCGCTGCCGGCGTACACGCTCGTCAACGTGCGCGTCGGCTACCGCTTCATCCGCGATCGGCTCGAGGGCGGCGTCGCCGTGTACAACCTCCTCGGCGACGATCACCGCGAGCATCCCTTCGGCAGCCCCATCGGCCGCCGCATCCTGGTCACCGCGGCGGCAACCTTCTAACGTGACAGATCGGCTGAATTGACCGCTCTGCCAGGCGCGTGAATTTCTTCGATCCGCCGCGTTCAAGGGGGAGCTCGCTCCGCCCTCGACCCCCGAAGAGATTACGGTCAGCGATCGCGGAATCTGGTGTAGACCGGCACCGCGATGCGTCTGGTCTCCATCCAGGTCGGGCTGCCGCGCAGGCGCGGCCCGCCGGCCTCCACCGGGTGGACGACGGGCTACCGCAAGGTCTGCGTCGGCGGGGCCGTGCGCGTGCGGCGCGAGAACCTCGAGGGCGACGGGCAGGGCAACCGGCGTTGGCACGGCGGGCCGGACATGGCCGTGCTCGCGTATCCCGAAGAACATTACCCGCGCTGGCGCGACGAGCTGGACTGGGACGGCCTGCCGTACGGTGGGTTCGGCGAGAACCTCACGATCGCGGGGACGGCGGAAGAGGCGGCGTGCCTGGGCGACGTCTGGCGGGCGGGCACGACCGTTCTGCAGATCTCGGAGCCGCGCAAACCCTGCCGGAGCATCGCGCGCTTCTGGGGACGGCCAGGGCTCTTGCGCCTGGTCGAGAGGACCGGACGCAATGGGTTCTACTTGCGCGTGCTCGAAGAGGGCGTCGTCGAAGCGGGGCAGGAGGTTCGGCTGGTCGATCGGCCGCACCCGGGGTGGAGCGTTGCGCGCGCGATGGCGGCGCGGCGGGGCGCGGTACGCGACCCGGGCGAGGCCGAGGCGCTGCTGGGGATAGCGGCCCTGGGAAACGACTGGCGCGCGCATCTGATCCGGGCGCTGCGCGCGCGATGATCTGGCGCGCCGTTCGGCGCAAACGAAACGGGTCCAGGGAAGCCTCAGGCGTCCCGGACCCGCCGCCCTGCGCGTCTTTCCTGGCTTCGATCAGCCGCGCTGTGCCGCGGGATCGTCGTCGAGCATGTCGTTCGGCGACGGGATCTTGCGCAGCTCCGCCTTGGAGATCTTCCACGCTTGTTGAACGACCCAGCTGAGGGAGCGGTCGAGCCGCTGAGCCTGCTGCTGGATCTCGTTGAGCATGTCCTCGGGGAAGTACAGGCTCTGCTTGCGCGCGTCGTTGGCCGACATCTATTCGCGCTCCTCGCCCGGTGCACGGCCCTCGGTGCCGATGACGTCGTTCACCGAGGGGAAGCGCATGATCTCGTTGCGCGCGATCTTCCACGCCTGCTGCACGATCCACGAAAGCGAACGGTCCTGCCGGTTCGCCTCCTCCTGGATCTCGCGCAGCATGTCCTCGGGGAAGTAGAGGCTCTGCTTTCGCTTGTCAGTACCCGCCATCAACACCCTCCGGGTGCCGGCGCCGCCGCTCGATGCGGCGTGCGCCCACGTGCCATCACCCTGTCTAGACTTGGACGACAGCGGGGTCAAGGATCCGCCTTGTAGGTCCTACGCGTAGCGGGCAGGCAGCTCCGGTAAATTGTTCCTGCGCGCGCATTCGGACGTGCGGAAACGTGAGGCAGCGTCCTCCGACCCCCCACTCGTCCTCTCGCGAGGTTGCACGCTCGCGCAGCGGTCGCGCGTCCTCCTCTGTCGATTGGTGTGCGCGCCCGCGCACGGTTTTCGCGTGGCACGCGCTTCGCAACAGCGGTGTCTCGCGAGAGGTGACCATGTCGTTCAACGGACTCATCACCACGAAAGACGTGCTGAAGCACAGCGCGACGATCGTGCGTGAGTTCGGAGCTGGCACCTATCTGCGCTGCTGCCTGGCCATCCTGCGCGGGCGCCGCACGACGTTCCTGAACGTCGTCTTCTCCCGCTGAAGATCCAGTCAAGCCGTTGGCGGAACCGTCAGCGCCGTGGCGGGCCGTCCAAAACGGGACACGTGCTCGCAGAAAACGAGACACGCAGTTCAAAAAAAACCAGACACGAGTCCAAAAAAAAGGCTGACCAGGCTCTCGCCTGGCCAGCCCCGATGGGCTCGGAGGGGGAGGGGGGGACCCCCAAGCCCACTGCCTGTCGAACGCTCGGCCTCTCGGCCGCTCACCGTCCAGAAAACCCGTTGTCCGCGCCCGTTGTTCCCCGCCGCCGATCCGGTGCCCTCTCTCGCCGGAGAAGTTGGGTTTGAGACATGCGGTGCGCAAGGGCACACCACGGACAAACCCCCGAAAATCCGCCGTGATGACAGCATAACGAGCCTCGTTTCGCCGCGCAGCGGCGCCGCGCCGGCAGCGCTGCCGTCCGGACCAGGGGAGCAGGCGCCCGCTCCACGCCGTCCCCGGCGCATCGCCGTCCGGTAGAATCGCAGAGATGCCCCGCGATCCCGTGGAGCTGGCCTTGCTCGCCGCGACCGATCTGCTGCCGCGCGGCGCATCGGTGCTGGTCGCTTGTTCGGGGGGGCCGGATTCCCTCGCGCTCACTGCCGCGCTCGCGGCTTGCGCCGAGGAACTGGGGATTCGAATCGCCGTCGGCCACGTCGATCATGCGCTGCGGCCCGAATCCGCAGCCGATGCCGGACAGGTCCGGACCCTGTCGGGGCGGCTCGGTCTTCCGTTCCATCTGCGGCGTCTCGAGGCGCTCGAGGTCGCGACGCTGGGCCTCGAGGCCGCGGCCCGCGAGGCGAGGTACGCCGCTCTCGCCGACCTCGCGGCGGAGGCATCCGCTGACCGGGTCGCCACGGCGCATACCCGGCGCGACCAGGCCGAGACGGTCCTGTTGCGCCTCGCCCGGGGCGGCGGTGCAGGAGCCCTCGCTGGCGTAAGGCGCGGTCGCGCATTGACGAGGGGAATCACCCTCGTGCGGCCGCTCCTTGGCGTCCCGCGCGAGGCGACCGAGGCGTATTGCCGCGCGCGCGGTCTTCCCACCATCGAGGACGCGCACAACTCGGACCCGCGACGGGCGCGCGCGCGCCTGCGGGCGTTGATGCCGGCGCTGACGGAGGCGCTCAATCCGCGGCTCGAAGAAGCGCTCGCGGGTGCCGCGCGCGTCGCCGCCGACGAGGACGGGCTACTCGATCGGCTGGCGCGGCAAGCCTTGGAAGGCGCCGCGCTGCGGGACGGGTTCGCGGCGGATCGTCTCGCCGCGGTGGAGCCCGCGCTGCTGCGCCGCGCGCTGCTCATCGCCGCGCAGGGCGCCGCGCGTCCGGAGCGCGGCCACCTCGAGCAGCTCTGCCGCCTCGTGGCCAGCGGGCGCGCGGGCCGCCTCGATCTGCCCGGCGGGCGCGCCGTGATCGAGGGACGGATGCTCCGGTTCGAGGCGAACGTTCCGCCGCTTCCCGCGGCTGCGGACCTGCAGGTCCCGGGACCGGGCCGATATCCGTGGGGAGGCCGTGCCCTTCATGTAGGTGCGGGTGCGCAACGCGTGGACATCCGTGTGGCTCCGTTTCCGTGGACGCTCCGGGGACGGGTCCCCGGCGACCGCTTCCGGGTGGCCGGTCGGCCCGAGAAGAAGCTGGGGGACGTCTGGCAGGCCGAGGGCATCCCGGCGTCAGGGCGCGATCGCATCCCGCTCCTCGCCGACGCCCGCGGCCGGATCTTCTGGGTCGAGGGGTTGCCCTGGGGACCCGCTTGCGCCGCGCCGCCCGACGATGCGGTCCGGTTCGAATTCGCGCCGGAAATGGATGCCTTGCGCTAGGCGTTCCCCGGCAAGCGGCGAAGCGTCCGCGCTTTTGCTACCATCCCGTCCCGTCAGGCCCCACTAGGGAGGAGCCTTAGGTGAGACAGTCGTACAAGACCTTCTTTCTCTGGGCGGTCCTGATCCTGCTCTTCTTCTCCTTCTATTCGATCTTCTCGCGGCAGCGTGGCGCCGAGCCGACCGAGATGCGGGCAAGCGAGTTCTACGCCGCCGTGGAGCGCGGCGACATCGCCGAGGTGACGGTCAAGGGCAACACGCTGCAGGGGAAGCTGAAGAACCGGCAGGATTTCCGCACCGTCTCTCCCCTCGACACGCAGCTGCTCGACAAGATGCGCCAGAAGGGCGTGAGCCTCTCCTTCGAGAAGGAGGACTCGCAGTCGCTCTGGGCGCAGTTCCTCGTCTCCTGGATGCCGCTCGGCATCATCTGCGTCCTCTTCATCTTCCTCATGCGCCAGCTGCAGGCAGGCGGCGGCAAGGCGATGAGCTTCGGCAAGTCGAAGGCGAAGCTCCTCAGCGAGAACCACAACAAGGTCACCTTCTCCGACGTGGCCGGCATCGACGAGGCCAAGGACGAGCTGGAAGAGATCATCCAGTTCCTCAAGGACCCGAAGAAGTTCACCAAGCTCGGCGGGCGCATCCCGAAGGGCGTCTTGCTGATGGGCTCCCCCGGCACCGGCAAGACGCTGCTCGCCCGCGCCATCGCCGGCGAGGCGGGAGTGCCGTTCTTCAGCATCTCCGGCTCGGACTTCGTCGAGATGTTCGTCGGCGTCGGCGCGAGCCGCGTGCGCGACCTGTTCGAGCAGGGCAAGAAGCACGCTCCCTGCATCATCTTCATCGACGAGATCGACGCGGTCGGCCGGCACCGCGGCGCGGGCCTGGGCGGCGGCCACGACGAGCGCGAGCAGACCCTCAACCAGCTCCTCGTCGAGATGGACGGGTTCGAGTCCAACGAAGGCGTCATCCTCATCGCGGCGACCAACCGTCCCGACGTCCTCGACCCGGCGCTGCTGCGGCCGGGCCGCTTCGATCGGCGGATCGTGGTGCCCCGCCCCGACGTGAAGGGGCGCGAAGGAATCCTCAAGGTCCACACCAAGAAGACGCCGCTCTCCCCGGAGGTCGACCTCGACGCCATCGCGCGCGGAACGCCCGGCTTCTCCGGCGCCGACCTGGAGAACCTGGTCAACGAGGCGGCGTTGCTCGCGGCCCACAAGAACAAGGAGCGACTAGAGAACGGCGACTTCGAGTTCGCCAAGGACAAGGTGATGATGGGCTCCGAGCGGCGGAGCATGATCATCAGCGAGAAGGACAAGAAGATCACCGCTTGGCACGAAGCGGGACATGCGCTGGTCGCGCGCCTGACTCCGCAGTGCGACCCGGTGCACAAGGTGACCATCATCCCGCGCGGTCCGGCGCTGGGGCTCACCCAGATGCTGCCCAAAGAGGACCGCCTGAACTGGAACCGCCAGGCGGTGCTCGACCGCATCGCCATGGCGATGGGCGGGCGCATCGCCGAGGAGCTGCAGTTCGACGAGATCACCAGCGGCGCGAAGAGCGACATCGATCACGCCACCGCGTTCGCGCGCAGCATGGTGTGCGAGTGGGGCATGAGCGAGAAGCTCGGCCCCCTGGCGTTCGGCGAGGACCAGCAGGAGGTGTTCCTCGGCCGCGAGTTCGGGCACCGCGCCCGCAACTTCTCCGAGAAGACCGCCATCGACATCGACGACGAGGTCCGCCAGATCGTCACCACCCAGTACCAGCGGGCGAAACATCTCCTGGTGGAGAACAAGGCCGCGCTCGATCGCATCGCCGAGGCGCTCCTGGAGTGGGAGACGCTCGACGGGGCGGACGTGGAGACGCTCCTCGCCGGGAAGCCGCTGAAGGCGCGGCCCGCCATCGTCCCGGCGAAGCCACCGGACGCCAAGCGGCCCGAGGTCAAGGAGAAGTCGAAGATCCTCGACGCGCTCGGCGGGCTCGCCGCGCCGGTGCCCAAGGTGGAGACGGGTAAGGCGTAGTCGCCGCGGCGTCCGACGGCGCCGTGCTGTTTCGGGAGCGGGACGGTCTGGTGTGTGTTCCGACCCCAGCTTTCGATAGCTTTCGGTAGGGCCGGTGCCTTGCGGCTCCGGCCCTTTTGTTTTTGCATGGTTAACCGGATGGCGCGCCGATGTTTCACGTGGAACGTGGCCTGGGGGAACGCGATGAAGAGAACGTCGATGGCGGTGCTGGCGGCCGTGCTGGGCATCTCGTTCGCGGCGGGCGCCGCGGAAGTGGATCGGCGCGAGCGCAGGCAGCAGGAGCGCGTCGCCGAGGGCGTGCAGAGCGGGCAGCTCACGCCGCGCGAGACCGCGCGCCTGGAGCGCAAGGAAGCGCGCATCCACCGCGAGATCGAGCGGGATCGCGCCGCCAACGGCGGCACGCTCACGCCGGCGGAGCGGCGGCGCATCAACCGCCAGCAGAACCGGGTGAGCCGGCAGATCTACCGCGAGAAGCACGACGCGCAGCACCAGTAATTCCGCGCAGGACGGCGGTACGGCCGTGCTGGCGGTGGCGGCGCTACGGTAGACTGCTCAGGTGCCGAGGTTGTGCGAGCTGCAGCAGGAATCGGATTCGCTGGCCGCGTGCGCGGCCATCGGCCGGCCGGTGCGAGATCCGAATCTGCGCGGATGGGCCGCGCTCTTGCCCTCGGGGCCCGCGCTGCTGCACGAGGGACTTCGGCAATCCGGCGTTCCCGTGTTGCGCGGGGAAAAGGGGGCCCTCGCCCTCGGTAGCGTCTCCCAGCTCTGGTCGGCCGCGCGCGGGCTCGCCGACGTCCTCGAGGACGTCGGCGCGCGCGCCGAGGCCGCCGAGCTCGCCCGGCGGGCCGGGAACGTCGATACGCCCGGGCAGCGGTGGCGCCTCCCCCGGTCGGTCCTCCCGGAAGGACGCGTGCTCGTCATGGCGGTGCTGAACGTCACGCCCGATTCGTTTTCCGACGGCGGCAAGTTCGCCGGTGTCCAGGCCGCCGTCGAGCACGGTCTCCGGCTCGCCGCCGAAGGCGCGGATCTGATCGATGTGGGAGGCGAGTCTACGCGTCCCGGCGCGGAGCCCGTCCCGGCCGCGGAAGAGCTGCGCCGCGCGATCCCCATCGTCCGCGAGCTGGTCCGCCGCGCCGGCGTCCCCGTCTCCATCGACACCACCAAGGCGGAAGTCGCCCGGGCGGCGATCGAGGCCGGCGCCGAGGTGGTCAACGACGTCTCCTGCCTGCAGCGGGATCCGGAGCTCGGCGCCGCGATCGCGCGCGAAGGCGCGGCGCTTTGCCTGATGCACGCGCGCGGCACGCCCGAGGACATGCGGGAGCGCGCCGTCTACGCGGATCTCCTCGGCGAGGTGCATGACGAGCTGCTCGAAGGGTTGCGGCGGGCCCGCGAGGCAGGCGTCCGGGAGGATCGGATCGCGCTCGATCCGGGGATCGGATTCGCGAAGACCGCCGCGCACAACCTCCTGCTCATGCGGCGTCTGCGCGAGCTGACCCAGCTCGGGAGGCCGCTGCTCGCCGGCGCCTCGCGGAAGTCCTTCCTGGGCAGTTTGAGCGGAAAGCCCGCCGCGGAGCGGCTGACGGGCTCCGTCGCCGCCGCGGCGGTGCTGGCATTGAACGGAACGTCGATCGTGCGCGTCCATGACGTCGCCGCCACGCGCGAGGCGCTGGCAGTCGTGGACGCAGTGCGTTCGTCCGCCAGTTGACACCCCAAGATGAGCCTCGCAAGTTGCTCCGCGAACGCTCGCACACCTAGATTGCAGCCACCGATCGGAGCCCCATGGCCTTGCGCTTGACCGACCAGCCGTCAGAACCCGCCCGCCGACTGTTCGGGACCGACGGAATCCGCGGCGTCGCCAACGTCCATCCGATGACGGGCGAGATGATGCTGCAGCTCGGCCGCGCCGTGGCCTACCTCATCCGCAACGGGTCCCACCGGCACCGCGTGGTGATCGGCAAGGACACGCGCCTGTCCGGATACATGCTGGAGACGGCGCTCGCCTCCGGGATCTGCAGCATGGGCGTCGACGTGCTCATCTGCGGACCGCTGCCGACGCCGGCCATCTCGCAGCTGACGGTGTCCATGCGCGCCGACGCCGGCGCCGTCATCTCCGCCAGCCACAACCCATACCAGGACAACGGGATCAAGTTCTTCAGCCGCGACGGCTTCAAGCTCCCCGACGAAATCGAGATGAAGATCGAGGAGCTGATCGCGAACGACGAGCTGCACCACCTGCGCCCCACCGCCACCAGCATCGGAAAGGCGTTCCGCATCGAGGACGCCGGCGGCCGGTACGTGGTCTTCGCGAAGAGCACCTTCCCCAAGGACCTCACGCTCGAGGGGCTCACCATCGTGGTGGATTGCGGCCACGGCGCCGCCTATCGCGTCGCGCCCACCGTGCTGCAGGAGCTCGGCGCCAAGGTGATCACCATCGGCGCGGCGCCGGACGGCAAGAACATCAACAAGGGCTTCGGCGCGCTGCACCCCGAGACGATGTGCAAGGCCGTCCTCAAGACCGGCGCGAACATCGGCATCGCGCTCGACGGCGACGCCGACCGCCTGATCGTCGCCGACGAGAAGGGCAGGGTGGTCGACGGGGACGCGGTGATGGCGGTCTGCGGGATCGACCTCCTCCGCCGCAAGATGCTCCCGAAGAAGACGGTGGTGGCCACGGTGATGAGCAATCTCGGCCTCGATCAGTGCATCGCGAAGGCCGGCGGGCGGGTGGTCCGCACGCGGGTGGGCGATCGGTACGTGGTCGAGGAGATGCGCAAGAACGGGTTTTCTTTTGGCGGCGAGCAGAGCGGCCACCTCATCTTCCTCGAGCACGCCACTACCGGCGACGGCACGGTCGCGGCGCTCGCGCTGCTCAGCGTGATGGTGCAGAGCGGGAAGCCGATCTCGGAGCTCGCCAGGATGATGGACGTGTATCCGCAGGCGCACATGAACCTGGCGGTGCGCGAGAAGCCGGAGCTGGGCTCTCTCGCGGCGGTCATGCGCGCCATCCGCGACGTGGAGAAGAAGCTCGGCAAGGACGGCCGCGTCCTGGTGCGCTACAGCGGGACCGAGCCGAAGGTGCGGGTGCTGGTCGAGGGTCCGGACAAGAAGCTGATCGACGGCTACGCGGGCGGGATCGCCGCCGAGCTGAAGAAAGCGATCGGCGTCTAGCCGCCGCGCAGATCCAGTTCCCACGTCTCGCCGATCAAGTCGTGCCCGAAGCTGTGGTGCGGCTCCTCGCGCACCAGGCGAAAGCCGGCGCGCTGGTAGATCCGGCGGGCGGCGCCGAGGATGCCCTGCGTCCACAGCGTGAGGGTCCGGTACCCCGCGAGGCGCGCGAACCGGGTGCACTCCTCGACGAGGCGTCCCCCGAGGC
>JBJMQJ010000359.1:0-5098 GCA_045802765.1 Myxococcales bacterium | reverse complement strand
TCGAAGGACAGCACCACCTTCCCGCAGTACCGGCCCAAGCTCATGGTGACGTACACGGTGCCGCCCGCCACGACGCCGCCGCCGGGACCCGCCATCACCCTGCAGCAGGGTCTGAACAACTACGCGGGCACGACCGACAACTGGATCGTCGCGTCCAGCGGCGCCAACATGAACAAGGGCGCCGACGTTGAAGTCGACATCCGCAGCACGAGCGACTACGGCCTGTTCCGCTTCGGCATCTTCGCCGCCGAGGGCGGACCGGTACCGGACGGTACGACGATCAACTCGGCGACGCTGTCGCTATACAAGGCCTTCGGGCCGGACGCAGTCATGCGCGCGCAGCGCGTCACCAAGCCGTGGACCGAGATGGGATCAACCTGGAACAGCACCGGTACGGTGCCGTGGACGACGCCCGGAGGCGACGTTCTCGCCACCGCTGATGGGCAGGGCTCGGCACCCGACTCGGCCGCGAACAACTGCGCTGATGGCATCGGCCACGAGATCTGCTGGCTCAACATCGACGTCACGGCCGGCGTGCAGGCGTTCGCGAGCGGCGCATCGCCCAACTACGGCTGGCGCGTCAGCCACGTCTCGAGCAGCGCCGAGTTCCAGTACAAGGACTTCAACTCGAAGGACAGCACCACCTTCCCGCAGTACCGGCCCAAGCTGACGATCAGTTACTCGACCTCGACGTCTACGGCTTGCACAGTCCTCCCCACGGCGTCGTTTACGGCGACTCCCGGCACCGGCAGCGCGTCGCTCGTCGTTTCGTTCGACGCGTCCGCGTCGACTGACGGCAGCTCGGCGATCACTAGCCTGCGGCTGCAGCTCGGCGACGCGACGCCGGATCTGACCTGGAGCAGCAAGACGCAGCCCCAGTCGCACACCTATGCCTCCGCGGGCACGTATACGGCGACCCTCGCCGCGGCGAACACGTGCGGTACGTCCGCAGCGGTGACGCGGACCTTCACCTTAAGTGCGCCGCCGCCTCCGCCACCTCCGCCGCCTCCTCCTCCGGGAACTCCGCCGACCGCAGTGCTCACCGTGAGCGCGGGGGCGACTCCGTTGACGATGCAGTTCAGCGCTTCCGGCTCGTCGGACGGCAGCTCCCCCATAACGAGTCTGACGCTCACCTTCGGCGACGGGCAGCACGTGACCTGGACCGACAAGAGCCTGCCGCAATCCCATGGCTACGCAGCGACCGGCACGTACACCGCGTCGCTCACGGCAACGAACTCCGCGGGGACTTCCGCGGCTGCCACGCAGACGTTTACCGTAGGCGGGCCGACGACGACAGAGTTCCCGTCCCGCAAGAACGCGATTCCCGCCGCCAGCGGCGAGACGCGGCCGACATTCCACAGCATGAGCCTCTACTGGAACCCGGACGCCTTCAGCAGCGCTAGCCCGCCGCCCGGGAACCAGATCTTCGTGCGCTACCGCAAGGCCACGGAGAATCCGGATGCGCCGGGCTTCGCCTGGAGGCAGGCCTGGCCGCTGTGGTACGACGTCCGTGAATCAACGGCCGGCTGGGGCACGCTGCCGTACACGTACCGCGCCCGCGGCAGCGTCGTCTACCTGACGCCCGGCACCAAGTACATCTTCGAGCTGGGCGCCGGCGCGGACTACGCGAGCGCCAACTTCACGCACTACCTCGAAGGGACAACGTGGTCCGAGACCTTCAAGGAGACGGCGCCGACGACGATCGGCTCGCGCGCTCCGGCCGACGGTCCGTTCGTCATCGGGCCGGCCGACGGCGGCGATCCGGTCACGAAGACCTACAAGGTCTACGACGGATTGAACGCCGCCGCGGGCACGAAGAACGTCATCGATCGCGGCGGCCTCAACCAGAACGAGACGTTCCACACCGATCCGTCGATCGTGCAGGACGCGAGCTTCGCTATCGTCGTCAAGGCGAGCTACGTGATCATCCGGCGCGTGGTCGTCAAGGGCGCCGCGCTCGCGAACATCTACATCCATCCGAACGTGACCGACGTCGTCGTCGAGGACTGCGACATCAGCGACTGGAGTTGGCGCGCCGACACGAAGGCGCCCCTTTCCATCCAGAACAACTGGGGGCCCGTCGGGATGAACGAAGCGGGCGGCGTGATGGCTTCGGGCAACAACTCGCGGATCATCGTCCAGCGTAACAGGATCTTCGACCCGCACCTCGGCGTCAATCCCTGGGAGTACGGCCATCCCTGGGGTCCGAACGCGATCAGCATCGAGACCGGCGGACGGCAGAACGTGATCCGCTACAACGAGATCTATTCCAGCGTTGCCGACTTGCGGCACTGGTACATGGACGGCATCGGCGGCGGGGAGAACTTCTCCGACAAGGGGTCGCCGGGCTCGGACTCGGACGTCTATCACAACAACATCCGCAACGTGATGGACGACGCGATCGAGGCGGAGGGCGGGGGCTTGAACGTGCGCGTGTGGGGGAACTATCTGGACCACAGCGCCACGGGGATCGCGACGACGGTCGCGCACCTGGGACCGATCTACGTCTTCCGCAACGTCGTGAACCGGCTGCGCTTCAATCACACGGCGCAGCGGGCGGACAACCCGCGGCTCCTCCCGCCCAACGGGATCGCAGACCCGGACGACGACTTCTTCGACCGCGGGCCGGGTTTCAAGGCGTACGGCGCGGCGAACGACGACTGCTCGACATGCGTGTGGTGGGGCGGAGGCCGGCGCTACTTCTTCCACAACACCCAGCTGCAGCAGCCGAGGAACACCTACAGTCCGGTGCAGCAATGGGGCGACCTCGGCGCCGGAGGCGGCATTGTCGCCAGCGACAAGGGCCAGGGCATGCGCGAGACGATGTCGCGGAACAACATCCTCGACACGTTCCGTCCGCAGAGCGACGACTTCGGCGGCACCGAGTCAGCCGTCGATCTTGGCGTGGGCGGCACCGCGACGAACGATTTCGATTACGACGTCTGGAACGGCGCACTTTCGGCCAACACCCCACCGTTCGAGAGTCACGGCGCGTTCGGCCGGCCCACGTTCAGGAGCGGGCACGGCTGGACGGCATTCCCGCGCTTTTCGTCCGCGCCGAACCAGTCGCCGGAAACGATCTACGGCACGGGTCTGGGCATTGGGGTGGGCAACTTCGAGCTCAATCCAGCCGGCAGCCCCGGCCTGAACGCCGGCCAGGCTCTGCCCAATTTCAGCTACGACATCGACAACCTGCCGTTCGCGCGCAAGTCCGGCGTCGAGCTGCATACCGGCCTGTGCGACAGCACGCACAACGCCGGCTGCCCGGACGTGGGCGCGCACGACAGCGCGTCGGCGGAGACCATGAAGTTCGGCCTGAGCGCCGGGCAGTAGCACGGACGGCTTGATGCGGTGGCGGCGCAGCCGGGAGGCTGCGCCGCCCGCGCGCGCAGCGCGATGCCGCCGCGCCTTTGTGAGCGGCGATGCCCCGCGGATCCGGGACAAGTCGAACCTCTCGATGTGCTTCCCAAGAGCTTCGTCCAGGGGGATCTCCGTCGTGGATGTGATCCCCTCTCGCAGCATCTCCCAACGCTCGACGCCTTCGCTTACTTGGGGCTGACGGTATTCAACACCGCCGGGCTCTCGGGCTACAGAAGTCTGACCTCATCGCGGAGGCCCGAGCGCGGCACCCACGTCGCTCGCCCGAGATCGTCGAGCTACAAGCCGAGGCCAGACTGAAAACCCGCATGAACGCCTTCGACGTGCTCGCGCGGGACGCAGGCGCATGCCGCTTCTCCGCGGCTCACGCGCTGCTTGGTGAGATGCACCCCCGTGTGCGCCTCGCTGCTTCGAACCACTCCTGCTAATTGGCGCGAAGGCGATGTCGCTACTCGCGTCGTCCTCTCACGCACCAGCTGAACAGCTACGATTCTCGCAACTCGTTGGCGCGCTGGAGCCTTCGGTGCGTTACTGATCGCCGTTGCTAGACGATCGAGTGGTGATCTCGGAAGGCGAAGGCCGGCGGTCGAATGGCGCAGCCCATTCTTTTCCGCGCTGAACGAACCGCTTAGTTCCTCCGCATCATACGGTCCAGCCTCGACACGCCGGCGACCTTGTGCGCTTCCTCGGTCAGCCGCGACGCGTCCCGGTCCAGCAACGCGCGCTTGACCGTATCGAGCCGGACCGGCAACGACCTCCGCAACTCGGTACGCCGAAGCACGGTCGGGATATTGAAGCGATTCGCGTCGGAGAGTTTGCTGCGTGATGTTCCGATGTTGAAGGTGCCCAGGGGCGGAATCGAACCACCGACACGGGGATTTTCAGTCCCCTAAAGCCCGTCGGAAAACTCTCGCTTCCCTCTGGGGACGTCCGTCAAGCACCCCGCAAGGCCCGTCAAGCCAGGTACGCCGAAGCACGGTCATGCACGGTCCCTTTCCACCCAGGTCGCATCGACTCCGAATCGCACATCTCAGGTCGCCTCTTGAAATACGAACTTCCCGTGCTGCGAAGCCTTCACTTGGTTCCGTCGTTCAGTCCAGACGTCCTGCTTGTCGGGAGATCCGCCACGCTTGCGACGCCGCGACTCGGCCGCCCTGTATCCGGCCTTCGAAGCCGCGGGCCGCAGGCTCGACTCCTGCCAGGCGCGCCATCCAACGCAGTGTCCTCAAGCATGGTTGGGCACGCGTCCTCGTTGGCTGCAGAGACGGTTCCGAGCGACGTCCGCACCCTGCCCGCAAACGGCGAGGCTGATGCCTGTGCTCGGCCCCGCTCACGATGACCGGGCTGCCGCCCTTCATCCACCTGCCGAACGGCCGTTAACCACGTCGGCAGAACAGGAGGTGCAGCCGACACAAGCGGCATGACCGACGACGTGCCCAGAGGCGGGGCTGTCGGCGAAATACTGGACCTGTACACACCGCGAACGCCGCGCGCGGTGTTGCATGTAACAAACTAATCGGTCAAGGCGCAATGGCCGTTACTGGATCGTGTAGCCGTGCGAATAGATCAGATAGCCAAGAAGCGCGGCAATATGGACCAGAGGTATCTTCACGGTTAGAACCGGCCCATAGTCGGTTGGCAAATGTGTTCCCTGAGAGACTGGGACGTCGTACCTGAATGCAATCGAGGCAACACCGACCGATACAAAGGGCGCAGCGTG
>JBJMQJ010000358.1:0-10145 GCA_045802765.1 Myxococcales bacterium | reverse complement strand
GGTCATGTCGGCGACGCTCGAGGCGGCACCAGTCGCGGCGCATCTCGGCTGCGGGACGGTGCGCAGCGAGGGTCGCCGCTTCGAAGTGACGATCGAGCACGGCGAGCGGCCCGACGCGCGCCGCCTGGGCGATCAGGTCGCGGCCGCGGTGCGCAAGCTGACGGTGCCGGGGACGAGCGGCGACGTGCTCGTGTTCCTCCCCGGAGCGGCGGAGATCCGCCACGCCGGCGAGGCGGTGGCGGAGCTGGCCGCGCATCGAGGCCTGTTGGTCTTGCCGCTGCACGGCGACCTTCCGGCGGAGGAGCAGGATCGCGCGCTGGCGCCGTCGCCGCGGCGGAAGATCATCCTCTCCACCAACGTGGCGGAAACGAGCGTCACGGTCCCCGGGGTCACGTCCGTGGTGGACAGCGGGGTGGCGCGCATTCCGGCGCACTCGCCCTGGTCGGGACTGCCCAGCCTGCAGGTGGCGAAGATCAGCCGCGCCTCGGCGGCGCAGCGAGCGGGGCGCGCCGGCCGGACCGCCCCGGGACGCGCTCTGCGACTCTATACTCGCGCGGACCACGACGCCCGCCCCGAGCACCTCTCGCCCGAGGTGCGCCGGCTCGATCTCTCGGAGATGGTGCTGGAGCTGCGCGCGGCGGGGCACGATCCTGCGCGCCTTCCCTGGCTCGATGCGCCCGCGCCGGCAGCGCTGGAGGCAGCAGAAGCGCTCCTCCGCCGCCTGGGAGCAGTGGATCCCGGAGGCGCCGCGACGGCGTTGGGGCGCCGGTGCGCCGCGTTTCCCTTGCACCCGCGGCTTTCGCGCATGGTGCTCGAGGCGGCCGCCCGCGGGGCGGGGCGGGAAGCCGCCGCGGCGGCGGCCGCGCTCGGCGAGCAACGCGGGCCGCGCGATTCCCGAAGCGCTCCAGAGACCTCCAGCTCCGACCTGATCGATCTGGAAGGCCCGGAGCGCGCGCGGGCGCAGATCGAGCGCATCCTGGGCGCGTCGAGCCGCGGAAAGGATCGCGCCGCGCGCGAGGAGGCGCTACGGATCGCCGTGCTCGCCGGGTTCCCCGACCGGGTGGCCAAGCGGCGCGCGCCGGGCGCCAGCGAGGTCCTCCTCGCCTCGGGCGGCTCGGCGTCGATGTCGGCCGGGTCCGCGGTCCGGGAGGCGCAGCTGCTCGTCGCCGTGGACGTCGAGGAGCGGCGCGGGCAAGGGCGCCTGGTGCGGCTCGCCAGCGCCATCGAGCCGGAGTGGCTGCTCGACCTGTTCCCCGGCGAGCTGCGCGAATCCGCCGAGGTGTCGTGGGACGAGGCGCGCGGCCGTGCGGCGGTGGTCTCGCGCCTCATGTACGGCGCGCTCGTGCTCGAGGAGGGCCGCCGGCCTCCAAGCGGGGCGGAGCGCGATGCGGCCGAAGCGCTGCTCGCGGCGCGCATCCGGCCGGACCAGCTTCTCGCACTCGACGAGCTGCGCACGCTTCGCGCGCGTGCCAAGCTCGTCGCGGCGAGCTGTCCCGAGGCGGGAGTCCGGGCGTTGACCGACGCGGACGTCGCGGATGCGGTTCGGGACCTGTGCCGCGGGCGCGCCTCGCTCGACGAGATGCAGGGAGCGGACCTCCGCGCTTCCTTGCTCGACCGGCTCGGCCCGGGAGCTGCGCGCGCGCTCGCCACCCTCGCCCCCGAACAGATCCAGCTGCCCGGCGGACGCAGGCTGCGCATCGAATACGAGCCGGGTCAGCCTCCAGCGGCGCGCTCCCGCCTGCAGGACTTCTTCGGGATGCGCGCCGGACCGCGCGTGGCGGGCGGCAAGGTGGCCGTCGTGCTGCACCTGCTCGCCCCGAACGGCCGCGCGCAGCAGGTCACCTCCGACCTGTCAGGATTCTGGGAGCGGCACTATCCTGCCGTGCGGCGCGAGCTGATGCGCCGCTACCCGCGGCATGCCTGGCCCGAGGACGGAGCCACCGCGAGCCCGCCGCTGCCGCGGACCCGTTGACCCCACCAGTCCGGAACTGACGTTCGAGCTGGGTCGCCGGCGGCTAATGGATCGCGGCGTGCAGCGGCAGCTCATCGACGAGGCGCGCCTCCACGGCTGCGAGCTCCGCGCCGCGGCGCGGGGCCTGCTCGGGCGCGGCCCTCAGCGCCAGCTTCCAGAAGAGCTCGCCGTGGCCGGCCTCGGCGGCGGCGAGGCGGGCGTAGAATTCGCGCAGGTCCGCCTCGCCGAGATGCTCGGAGAGGAGCATCAGGCGTTCCTGGCTGCGCAGCTCGATCAGCGCAGCGATGAGGAGACGGTCGAGGAGGCGATCGGCGCGCGGGTGCCGGACCTGCTCCTGCAGGGCCTGCGCGTACGGATCGCCCGGGTCGCGGCCCAGTCGGAGCCCACGCCGTTCGAGGAGCTGCAGCACCTGGGCGAGATGACCGGCCTCCTCCCGGGCGAGCCGCGCCATCGCGCGCGCCAGTCCGGGCACGTCGGGAAACGCCGCCAGCATCGAGAGCGCATTCGCCGCGGCCTTCTTCTCGCAGTGCGCGTGATCGACGAGCACCTCGTCGAAGCGCTCGACCGCGAGGCGCACCCATGCCGGCGAGGTCTTCGTGAGGAGCTCCACGGCGCGGTTCTTTCGCACGCTGGAGGGGCGCGCGGCAAGGCGAAGCGCTACCCTGTTGGTATGCGCATCGGCGTCATCTCCGACACGCACGGCCTGCTCCGCCCCGAAGCGCTCTCCGCGCTGCGCGGCGCCGACCACATGCTGCACGCCGGGGACATCGGTGGCGAGGAGCTGCTCGCGGCGCTTCGGAAGGTCGCTCCGCTGACTGCCGTCGCAGGCAACGTGGACGGTTTCCGCTGCGGCGACGCGGGCGAGACCGCCCGCGTCGAGCTCGACGGAGTGCGCTTCTATCTCACCCACATCCTCGATCGCCCGCAGCGGCCCAGGCCGGAGGTGGAATCGGAGCTGCGCCGCGAGCGCGCGGACGTGGTGGTGTTCGGACACAGCCACCTCCCCCACGACGAGGTCCTCTCGGGAGTGCGCTACTTCAATCCGGCCAGCGCGGGACCGCGCAGGTTCGACTATCCGGTCTCGGTGGGCATGCTGGAAGTGCGTCGAGGCCGGGTGGTCGGCTCCCGATTCGTCGCGCTCGACGCGCGCAGCGAGGCGGCGCTCGAGCGCCACATGAACCAGCTCACTCGCCGCCGATAGTCGGTGCTCAGCCGGTGAGGGCGGGCACGGGCGAGCCGACGTGCACCGCCGCCGCGTGCGCCGCATCCTCCAGCGTCGCGCAGAACTGCACGCGTCCGGGCTCTTCTTCCACCCCGGCCTTGCGGATCACGCTCTCCGGCTGCGGGCGCAAGCCCGCGATCACCGTCAGCACCCCCTGTTGGCGGAGGCGGAGCAGAGCGCTTTCCAGCGCGACGAGACCGGTGATGTCCATCGCCGGCACGGCCGAGAGGTTGAGGATCAAGACGCGCATGCGCGCGCCGATGGCCTTGAAGGCGTCCATGGCCATCTCCGCGGCGCCGAAGAAGAGCGGTCCGTTCACCTCGTAGAGCACGGTGTCGCGGGGCAGCTTGATCTTGAGGTGCGGGTGACCGGGCTCGACCAGCTGCACGCTGGCCACCTCGGCCATGCGACGCATGAAGAGGAACGCGGCGAGCACCATGCCGGCGGTCACCGCGACGACCATGTCGAAGACGACGGTGAGGAAGTAGCAGGTGAGCAGCACCGCGACGTCGCTCTTGGGGGCGACGCGGACCATGTGGAAGAAGTGCTTCGCCTCGGACATGTTCCAGGCGACGAGCAGGAGCAGCGCGGCGAGCGCCGCCATCGGCAGGTACGAGATGAGCGGCGCGAGCGCCATGACCGCCGCCAGCACGACCATCGCGTGGACCATGGTGGCGATGGGCGAGCGGCTCCCGTAGCGGATGCCGGTCGCCGTCCGGGCGATGGCGCCGGTCGCCGCGATGCCCCCGAAGAACGGGCAGACCAGGTTGCCGACGCCCAGCGCGAGCAGCTCAGCGTCGGGGTCGTGCTTGGTCCCCGCCATCCCGTCCGCCACCACCGCCGAGAGGAGCGATTCGATCGCTCCGAGCAGGGCGATGGCCAGCGCGGAGGGGAAGAGAACGCGCAGCGTGTGCAGCTCGAGCGGCAGCTCCGGACCGATCGCCCAGGGCGCGAGCGGAAGCGGTGGCAGGCGCGGGATGCCGTCCACGCGGACGCCGTCGACGACGCTGTGGAACCGCGACCCGATGGTCGCCACGTCGATTCCATGGCGGTGGAGCCAGAACCCGGCGACGGCGGCAGCCGGCAGCGCCACGAGCGGCGCCGGGATGCGCCGGTAGATGCGCGGCAGGAAGACGAGCAGGAGGAGCGTCCCCACGCCGATGCCCAGCTCGGATACCCTGCCGGTGCCGCGCGCCTGCCACAGCGCATGGACCCGCTCGGCGAAGTGATCCGGCGAGCGCGTGGGCGAGAGCCCGAGCAGGTCCTTCAGCTGCAGAACGCCGATCACCGTTCCGATCCCCGCGGTGAAGCCGGTCGTGACCGGGTGGGGGATGAACTGGATGAGCCTGCCTAGCCGGAACAGACCCATTGCGAGGAGGATCGCTCCGGCCATGGCGCCGGCGAGCAGCAGGCCGCCGATGCCGAAGCGCGACACCACGGGGGCGAGGATGACCACGAAGGCGGCAGTCGGACCGGTGACCTGGAAGCGCGAGCCGCCCAGGAGCGGGACCACGAATCCGGCGACGATCGCGGTGTAGAGGCCGTGCTGAGGTGGGACGCCGACCGCGATCGCGAGCGCCATCGACAGGGGCAGGGCCACGACGCCGACCACCAGCCCGGCGAGGACGTCGGAACGAAGGTCGCGGGCGCCGTAGCCGTCGGCGAACGCGGAGCGGAGACCGGTGAACGGGAGCGCCCGGAGCTTCGGCGCGGAGGTGGCGGGAACGTAGCGGTGGGTCATTCGGAGAGGAGGAGGTGAAGCTCGCCGGCGTGCGCACCGGAGCGGAAGGAGGGAATGGTGGCGCCGACAGCCCGCAGGCAGGAGGCGGCGTCGAAACGGGCCAGCGCGTCGGCGGGCTGGAGGCCCAGGCGCTCGGCCTGGTCCCAGGTGGACCCGTCCACGGCCGCGCCGGCGGCAGAAGTGGGGCCGTCGCGGCCGTCGGTGCCCGCGGCGAGGAATCCCACGGGCCGCCCGCGCAGCGCGCGCGCCATGAGGAGGGCCAGGTGCTGGGCGCGTCCTCCCGGCGGCGCGTCGGCGGGGACGCTCAGCTCCGGCTCCCCGGAGGCGGCGAACAGGCCGGCGCCCGCGGCGCGCTCGTACTGCTCCGGAAGCGCGGACACCGGACCGCGCACCAGCGGACCGACCCTCGCCTTTGCCCCGGCCAGGCGCGCTGCCTGCTCGGCGGGCGCACGCATGTCGCAGAGCACGACGTGCTCGATGAAATCGGCCGGGTCGCCTGGCTTCAGCGTCTCCTCGGAGCCGCCGCCCTCGAGGAGGCGCGCCGCGCGCGGCGGTAGCGCGACTCCCCTTCGCCGGACGATCTCGCGCGCGTCGGCGAAGGTGGTCGGGTCCGCCGCGAAGGGACCGCTCGATACCGCCGGCGGGCCTCCTTGCGGCACGTCGACCAACACGAGCGCGCGCGCCCGCCGGCCGGCCGCGGCGAGCAGCGCGCGCGCCAGCCCGCCGCCTTTCAGACGCGACAAGTGCGCCCGGACGCAGTTCATCTCCTCGATGGGCGCGCCGCTGCGGACGAGCGCGTCGTTGACGGCGCGCACTTCCTCCAGGGTGAGCGGCGGGCGCGGCGCCTCGGCGAGCGCCGACCCGCCGCCGGAGACGAGGAGAAGGGCCGCGTCCGGCGCGCGCAGCGATGCCGCCGCGGACAAGAGCGCCTGGCCGGCCCGCAGCGACCCTTCGTCCGGCAGGGGGTGCCCTCCCTCGATCAGCGCACCACCGCCGGCTCCCGCGGGCACTGCAAAGGCGAGCGGCTCCAGCACCCCTCCCAGCGCCGCGCGGGCTCCGGCTAGCATCTCCGGCGCCGCCTTCCCCAGGCCGAGCGCGACCAAGCGTCCACCGGGCGCGGGGACCGGGACTGCTCCGGAGGCGCACGCCTCGCGCACCAGCCGCTCCGCCGAGAGAGCCTCGACGACGGCGCGGAAGAGCGCGATGAGCTGGGCCCGCAGATCCATTCTTCTCTACCCTACACTGGCGGGGTCACCCGACCGGCGAGATTTGCTGCTTCCCGGCGCCCGCGCACCGCGCACCGATACACCACAGACGACGGGGGACGGAGGAAACCAATTTTCTCCGTGCTCTCCGTGTGCTCCGTGGTGCAATCGCTTTGGCTCAGTCCTGGAGATTGAACAGGTCGGGCAACAGCTCGCCCGCCTTCCCGAGGCGGCACTCGTCGAAGGAGTGGGCGTTCTCGGGACGCTCCAGCCCGAGGTAGACGGCCCGGGCGAACCGGCCGGTGCGCACGCTGGGGAAATTGCGCACATGCGACGCCAGGCCCGCGGCCGGATAGACCGCCCCGGAGCTGCCGACGGTGACGAACAGATCGCAGCTCGCCACCGCCGCGCCGATCTCGTCCAGCCCTTTCGGGATCTCGCCGAACCAGACCACGTCGGGTCGGAGCAGCGCCCCGCACTGGCACCGCGGCGGCTTGTCGAGGTAGGCGCGATCGTCGGCGAAGGAAGGCCGGTCGCATCCCGAGCAACGGGTGCGCAAGAGCTCGCCGTGCATGTGCAGGACGCTCCGTGAGCCCGCCCGCTCGTGGAGCGGGTCGACGTTCTGCGTGCAGACGAAGAGGTCCTCCCCGAGGAAATCGCCCAGGCGGGCGATGGCGCGATGGGCGGCGTTTGGCAACACCTGCGCAGCTTGCAGCCGCCGCTCCGAGTAGAAACGCCAGACCAGCGGAGGGTTGCGCAAAAACCCCTCGGGCGTCGCCACGTCCTCGATGCGATGCTCCTCCCACAGTCCGCCCGCGTCGCGGAAGGTGCGGATGCCGCTCTCCGCGCTGATGCCCGCGCCGGTGAGCACGAAGACGCGGGTGCCGCGCCGGAGGGGGATGGGGGCGAAAGCGCTGCCCGGCGCCACGCGGGGAAGCGGAATCATCGCGCGTCATGGTTGCGCGTGGCCCGCCCGCAGGCAAGATCAGGCCGATGATCGTCCAGGACCTGCGCCGGGAGCTGTCCCGGCGGTTCTACATCCGCAGCCGGACGGCGCGCACGGCGGCAATGCGCATCGCGTATGTCGCCTACGCGTCCACGCTCAACGGGTGGCACACGCGGCGGCCGGAGCCGGAGGCCGCCGCCTCGCTGCGGCGGCGGATCGAGCAGCTCTTCGACGAGGACTGGCAGGACGCCGATGCGGGCCTCTACCCGCGCGAGCTGATCGAGGCGCTCCCCTGGCGCGAGTACGCGCTGGCGGCGCCCAAGCTGCTCGCCGACCTGCCGCGCACGCGCGAGCGCATCAAGAACCGGCGGCACGACGAGCTGCCGGAGCACCTCGCGCCCCGCTATCCGCCGTATTACGCGCGGAACTTCCACTACCCGACCGACGGCTACCTGGGTCACACCAGCGCCGAGCTGTACGACCTGCAGGTGGAGCTGCTCTTCGGCGGGACCGCGGATGCGATGCGGCGCCGCCTCATTCCTCCGGTGGTGCGCTTCGCGCGCGCCGAGGGGTACGCGAACGGGGAGGCCTCGACCGCGCAGCGCCGGCCGGTCAAGCTGCTCGACGTCGCGTGCGGGACCGGGCATCTCCTGCGGATGCTCGGCGCAGCGCTCCCCGGTGCTCGGCTCTTCGGAGTGGATCTCTCCCCCCACTACCTGGCCCGGGCGCGCGAGACGCTCCCGCGCGAGCTGGACGTAAGCCTCGTCTGCGAGAACGCGGAGAGCCTCCCCTTCCCGGACGGCCACTTCGACGCGGCGACGAACGTGTTCCTGCTCCACGAGCTGCCCGGCGAGGTGGGCGCGCGCATCCTGGCCGAGATGGCGCGGGTGGTGCGGCCCGGCGGCCTCGTGGTGGTCGCCGACAGTCTGCAGCTCCGCGATGCGCCCGAGCTCCACCGCGAGCTGCACGCCTTCCCGGACCGGTTCCACGAGCCGTACTACCCCTCGTACATCCGCGACGACCTGGCCGCGCGCGTGCGCGAGGCCGCTCTCGAGGTGTGCGAGGAGAGGCTCGCCTTCCTCACCAAGGTGGTGGTCGCGCGGCGCCCGCTGTCCTAGCTCGCCCCACGCGGGATACTGGACGCCGCGGCCCCGGAAGGTACAGTCGATTTCTGGACACACCTCGTCCGGGGGGACGGGATGGAAGCAAAGAAGTCGATTCTCCTGAGGCACCGGTTCGACGACCTCGAGCAGCTGCGCAGGCACCTGCACGTGGTCGACGGCAGCACGCTGCTGTTCTTCCGCGACCCGCGGCTCACCGTCGGGACGGGATCGCCGGTGCTCGTCGAGGTGGCGTTCGAGAGCAGCGAGCAGACGCGCGCGCTGCGCGCCACCGTGCTGGCCCGCGCCGAGGGCCAGGGCCTGTGGCTCGTCGTCCCGAACACCCGCTTTGCTCGCGACGTGCACGAGCGCGGCCTCTCCACGCGCAAGGGACGGCGGCTGGGCACCGACGAGATGGTCCGGCTCAAGCGCGCCGGAGGCGGCGACTACATGGTCCGCCTGCTCGACCTGAGCATCGGCGGAGCGCGCATCGGCGGCGGCATCCCCGCCGACCTCTCGCCCGGGAACGTGGTGGCGCTGACGATCGCCGCGCCGGAAACCGGGCGGGCCCCGGAGGTGACCCGGGGCCGGATCGTCTGGGTGGAGGACGGCGAGTCCGGGGTGATGTTCGACCGCGACATGGAGAGCTCGCGCGTCGCGGCGGGCCGCCTCTTCCGCTCGCTGGAGCAACCCTGGGCCCAGGCGCGCGAGATCCGCCACCTCCCGACCTGCTGCAAGAACGGCGAGGTCCTGGACCCTCCCGTCCCCCGCGTCCGCGCCGACGGCAAACAAGCCGCGACAAAGGCCGGCTAAGCCAAGACGATTACACGACGGAGCACACGGAGCTCACGGAGAATTTGTTTTCAAAAAAACGACTCCGTGTGCTCCGTGGTGCAATTGTTTTTCCTGGGCACGGGCGAGGGCGCGGGCTCTTCGCGACCAGACCACCGCCACGCTGGCGATTCCGGCCAGCACGCAGACCACCACGACGAGGAGGAACAGGACGCCCCACTTCGCCGACTGGGTCATCGGGGAAGAAGGGTCGCCGAAGCAGACCGGGCAGGAGAGCAGCAGGGTCACGTCGAGCCCACGTCCTTCAGCTTGCGCAGGAACCACTGCCCGTAGAACACCAGCGCCGCGGCCGCCAGGAAGCCGAGGATGCCCATGGCCAGCGTCCCGCCCTTGCCGGTCCGGCCGAAGTCCCACACGCCCCACGCCCCGAACATGAGGGCGGTGAGCGCCGCCACCACGATGAAGAAGACGTGGAACGCCTTGAGACCCATCAGATCGCCACGGACTCGAACACGGTCAACGAGGGAAGGAGCAAGACGAGCAGGAAGAAGGCCGCGGTCAGGATGAGCACGGCGTAGATCACCTTCTTCTCGGAGATGAGGTGCATGAAGACGCCGGCCACCATGCCCGCCTTCACGCAAGCGATGATCAACGCCACGGCGATGGCGAGCGGCCGGTTGAGCTTCAGGTAGCTGACGCCCACGGTGATCGCCGTGAGGCAGAGGAGCGCCACGAAGACGACGTAGTACCTGCCCAGGTGCTTCTTGAACTCCTCGGGGCTCGAATGATCGGCGCTCTCGGCCATCTTTGGTCCTCTACAAGAGATAGAGAGAAGGGAAGAGGAAGATCCACACCAGGTCGACGAAGTGCCAGTACAGGCCGGCGTTCTCCACCCGGTTGGTGAAGTGCTCGCGGTCCACCTTCCAGAGCCAGGTCCCGGCGGTGAGGAGGAACGTGTTGACGACGATCCCGCCGATCACGTGCAGCCCGTGCAGCCCGGTAAGCGTGAAGTAGATGGCGTAGAAGTTGTTCGTCTTGGGGAAGTGCTCGTGGTGGAACTTGTCGGTATACTCGAAATATTTGATGACGAGGAAGACGAACGACAGCCCGATGGTCGAGCCCATCCACAGCCGGAAGCGGTCGAGCCGCCCGAGCTTGCAGCTCGCC